>CAYUGC010000053.1:0-19030 GCA_964444085.1 uncultured Bifidobacteriaceae bacterium
GGTTGTCGCACTTCAATTCGTTGCCGGGCGTGCCGTTGATGATGTCCACGCTGAAGTGGTCGCGCCAGTGGCCGTTCCATTCCGGCTTGTAATAGCGCTTCACGACGAAGACGAGTTCCTTGACGTATTGCGGCACGCCGGCGAGCCAGGCGTTGTATTCCGGCGTGTAATCCTGTTCGTCCGGCATCAGCAGTTTGATGACGGAGCCGAGCGAGCGTTCGGTGGCCAGCACGCTGCGCTGGTCCGTGCGCGATTTGTCGGCGAAACGGTTTGAGTAATCGCGGTCAATCAATTCGGCCACGCGGTCGAAATCCGCCTTCATGTCCGCGACGAACACCGGGCCGGTGAGAATCGCGTCGGTGATCGGCTTGGAAATCTCCGACTTGCCGCCGCCAGAAACCGTGCAGGGCTTGTGGCAGAACGTGCCCTCGGCGATGGTGCCGACGAGCCGCCACTGGCGTCCGTGGCCCGGCGGTTTTTCCATCTTGATCTTGTAGCCGGACGGGCGGACGTAGGTTTTTTCCGGCGAGAGATGGAGGGCTTGGTCGCCGGACAGCGGATTCGTCCAGAAAATCTTCTGGCTCTGCAAATCGAATCTGGCTGACGCAGGGACGTAAACGATTTCCGGAAAATTCTTGTCCACCGCGTAGCCTTCCGGCTGCACGTCCATGATGTCGGAAAACATCTTCGTCATCTCCACGAACGAATGCGGCAGCCGGCGCGAAAGAATGTCGCCGTCGAACGTCTCGCCCAGATCGTAGCTCGGAAACACCAGTGCGCCGCCGGCGTGCTCCTCTTCCGTGAGGCCGAATAAATTGGCCGCGTAGCTCAACTGCGTCTTCACCTCTTTTTTGCAGTAGCCGAAATAGTTGTCGGCGATGATCGTGAGGATGACACCAGATTCATCGCGGCAGGTGAGCTTGAACGCGTTGCCGCCGTTGTAAAGTTCGTCCTCGGTTTTCCAGCACATCCCGTCGCGGCGTTGGCGTTCGGTGGCCTGGTCGAAGTGCGGCAGACCGACAGATTTCTTCGTCACCTTGATCAGGTGCGGCGCGAGAATCACGCAGCCGGTGTGGCCGGTCCAATGTTCACTGTCGAGCGCGGCGTCGTTTTCCGGCAGCAGCGGATCGCCACCGTTTTCAAAAATCGCCTCGACGAAATCCAGATTGCTCACGAGGTTGCCCGGCACAAAGAAACGGACTTCCATCGTTTTCTTTTTGGTGAAACCGGCAACTTCCGGGCAGACCAGCGGACGAATCAGCAGCGAGACAAAACATTCCGCCGGCGTCGGCTGCGTGGAAGTGAATGGCAGTTTCATCAGTTCCTTCGGCGGCGTGAGCGCGAGCTGGAGAATTTTGGCGAACGTGATTTTCGGCACGCCGAGCTTGTCATCGGGAATCGGCAGGCCGCCCTCGGTGACGTGAAAAATTCCCGCCGTCGTGCGGCGGTCGCTTTTTGGATTGTGCAAAACGCCTTGTTTGACGCGGTAGGAATTGATGATGTCCGAGGAGAAGTCGTCGCGATCCACCGGCAGCGAGAGCACGCGGGCGAGACCGGCGCGGTCAAGTGTGAACGTGCGCGCGGGTAATTTCGGCACCGGCACATCTTGCAAATAATCGTAGAGAAACGTCTGGATGCGCTGGTCGGCAGGGCAGAGATGCTGGCCGAGCAGCCGGTCTTTTTCGCGCGACTGCGCGGCCATGGCGTCGGCGATTTCGGCGAATTCCGCGTTGCCGGTCATCGGCACCGGCGGACAGCCGATGAGGGCGAGTTTGACATTGATGTGGGCAATAAGATGCGCGGGCAAATGACTGTTCATGGCAAATCTGTGATTGTTTCAGTCCGACGAACCGAATCCTTTGCCCCAAGCTTGCTGCTGGGAACGAATTTGGCAACTTTTTTTTGCCGGCAAAAATTTTTCGGCGCTGGCACATGGCCCGGCCGGGGGCTGTGCCGATGCCAATTCAGGGAGACATATTGCTCGCCTCTTCGGCCGGATTTTGTTACTTAAAATCTAGCGTGAGTCAGAAGCTACAACCGCCAGTTGTTCCGACGGTGATCCGTCTGATCGTGCTGCTGGCGCTCTGCCTTGGCGGCGGGCTGCTTCTCAAAAAAACCTCCCTGCCTGGCGAGCAGGCCAATCTTTTCTGGCCGCCGGCGGGGCTGGCCTTGGCGGCGGTTTTGATCCTGGGCTGCCGTTTCTGGCCGGTGGCCGTGCTCGGCGGCGGAATTTTTCTGTATGTCGGCGGTGTGCCGGCCGGGTTTTTTCTGGCGGCCACGGCGGTCGGCAGCACCGCCGTGGCGGTGCTGTGCGCTTTATTGTTCGGGAGTTTTCTGAAGTTTGAAAACACCTTCGAGCGCGTGCGCGGCGTGCTGGCCTATGTCCTGCTGGCGGTCGGCCTCGGAACCGCGCTTAATGCCGCGTTCAATGTCGCCGGGCTGGCGCTCGCGCAAAAAATTTCCTGGGGCCTGCTGTGGCCGAACCTGCTTGTCTGGTGCATTCCCAACGCGCTGGCATTGTTGGTCCTCGCGCCGTTTTTCGCCGTGTGGTCGGCACCGTCGCTCTGGCGTTGGGATCTGCGGTCGGCGGTCGAGGGCGTGCTGTGCGTGGTGGGGCTGGCGACGGGCACACTGGTCGCCATCGCGGCCTGGTTTTTCTACGGCATCCACAATTACCCGCTCGCCTACCTGCCGGTGCCGTTCCTGCTGTGGGCGACATTCCGGTTCGGGCCGCGCGGGGCGGCCACCGGCACGCTGGTGGTGGTGGCGCAGGTTTTTTTCTTCCTGTTTCAGGGCAACGGCCTGGCGGACGACGACCCGGACACGCTCCAGTCCATCGGCAATTACCTCTGTATTTTGGCGGCGGCCAACCTGCTGCTCGCCGCCGCTGTGGCCGGTCGCCGGCGTGCGGAGATCAACCTTGCGGAAAATGAAAAACGCCTGCGCACCGTCGTCACCGGACAGTCGGAATTGATCTGCCGGTTTTTGCCGGAAGGGGAAATCACCTTTGTGAACCTCGCGTTCTGTGAATTCTACGGGCAAACCGAGGCGCAGTTGCTCGGCACGGATTTTTTTCAGAAGCTGACGCCGCCCGAAGCCACCGCCCTGCGCGAAAAACTTCTCACGCTCTCGGCCGACGCGCCGGTCTGGACTTTTGATCGCCGCGCGCAGGCCGCCGATGGCCGTGTGGAATGGCAGCAATACAATCTCCGCCGGTTCGCGCGCGATGGCGGGCAGGGCTTCGAATATCAGGCCGTCATCCAGAACATCACCGCGCGCAAGCAGGCCGAACTCGCCATTCAGGAAGCCAAGTCCTCGCTGGAGGCGATGAACTTCCAGCTCCGCAACGCCGTCAAGGACGCCAACGCCGCCGCCGATCAGGCCAACCGCGCGAACGCCGCCAAGAGCGAATTCCTCGCGAACATGAGCCACGAGATCCGCACGCCGTTGAGCGGCATCCTCGGCATGGTGGAGCTGCTCGCGCAGTCGCCGCTGGACGCGCGGCAGAAGGATTTCGCCAAGGCGGCGACCGAGAGCGCTAACGCGCTGCTCCACGTCATCAACGACGTGCTGGATTTTTCCAAGATCGAGGCCGGCAAGATGACCATTGCGCAGGAAAACTTTTCGCTCCGCGACATCGTGGACGGCGTGCTGGAAAACGCCTCGACGCGCGAGCCGAACAAGCGCTTGAACCTCGCCGCCGTCGTGCGCCGCGACGTGCCGCACCGGCTCGTCGGCGACGCCATCCGGCTCCGGCAGGTGCTGCTGAATCTCGTCGGCAACGGCATCAAGTTCACCGAAAAAGGCGAGGTCGTCGTGCGCGTGCAGCCGCTGGTCCATGCGCGCGGCGAGATCCGGCTGCGTTTCGAAATCAGCGACACCGGCATTGGGCTGACGACCGAGCAGACGCAAAAATTGTTCCAGCCGTTCATGCAGGCGGACACTTCCTCGTCGCGCAAATTCGGCGGCACCGGCCTCGGCCTCGCCATCTCGCGCAAAATCGTCGAGTTGATGGGCGGGCGCATTGGCGTCCACAGTTCGCCGGGTTCCGGCTCGACGTTCTGGTTTGAACTGCCGTTCGCCGTGCCGCCGCAGCCGGCGCTGGAGCGCTGTTATCCCGGACTGGTTTTTGCGCAGGTTTTCATCGCCGCGCCGAACGCCAGCCTGCGCGAATCGCTGACCGAGCGCCTGCGCGGCTGGGGCATGGACTGTTGCGAACTTTCCACCAGCGCGGATTTGTCGCGCCTGCTCAAGCACGAACTCCGCGCGAGCGTGATGCCCGTCATTTTGTGCGACGACGAGATGATCGAGCAGGGCGGCGTGGAACTCCGCCGGCTGCTTGCGGAAAACCAGGACCACGTCCAATGCATCGTGCTCGTCGGCCCGAAATCCATCCTCGGCGCGGACCAGAATGAACTCGCCCAGTTCACCGGCGTCCTGCTCAAGCCGGTGCGCGAACAGACCTTGTTCGATGCATTCTCAGATTTGGTTGCCGGCAAAAAACCGGAGGCGGCGCAGCCGGTGCATCTGCCCGGCGACACGGAAATCATCCGCCGCGCGCCCGCCGTCAAGCGCACGCCGATTTCCAACCTGCGCATCCTCGCCGCCGAAGATCATCCGTTCAACCGCAAGCTCTGGCAGCTCATGCTCGACAATTTCGGCGCGCGCGCCGACTGGACGGAAAATGGGCGCGAGGCCGTGGATAAATTTTCCGCCGGCAGTTATGACGCGATTTTGATGGACTGCAACATGCCCGAACTCGATGGCCACGAGGCGACCGCCGCCATCCGGCATCTGGAAGTTGAACGCAAGTTGACGCCGCGCGTCCGCATCATCGCCATCACCGCCAACGTGCTCGCCGGCGAACGCGAGCGCTGCCTCGCCGCCGGCATGGACGATTATCTGGCCAAGCCGTTCACCGCCCAGCAGCTTTACCAGTCGCTGCTCGCCGCGTGCCCGGAAAAGCCGGACGCCGGGGAAAATTTCAATCCCGACAAGCTCGAACAACTCTGCGACGAGTTGGACCGCGCGTCCGTCTGCGAAATGGTCGGTGATTTCATCAAGGAACTGCCGGAGCGGCTCAAGGAAATCCACCGGCTGCACGCAGCGGAACAATGGCCGGAACTCAAGCGCGGTGCGCATTCGCTCAAGGGATTGTTCGCGCTGTTCGGCTGCCGGCCGCTGTCGGAAATATTTTTTGCCATCGAGCAGGCCGCCGGCGCGGAGGACGCCGCGCGCACCGGCGAGGCGTTGAAAGGCCTCGATGCCGAGGCGGAAAAAACCACCACTTACCTCCGCGACTGGCGGCAAAACCAGCCGTCGCCCGCGTGAAACGGTTTTACTTCAGTTGGGATTTCAGTTCGACCAGATAATCGCACCAGGCTTTCACGCCGTCGCCGGTGCGCGCGGAGAGTTCAAAGATTTTCGCGCGCGGGCTGGCTTGCCGGATGTTTTTCAACGCCAGTTCGCGGTCAAAGCCCGCCGCCGTGGACATATCGGTTTTAGTCACGCCCACGATGTCGGCGGAGTGGAACATCGGTGGATATTTCAACGGCTTGTCCTCGCCCTCGGTCACGGAATGTAGCACCACGCGCACGGCCTCACCTAAATCAAACGACGCGGGGCAGACGAGGTTGCCGACGTTTTCGATGATGAGCAAATCGAGAGAGCGCAAATCGAGCTGCTTCATCGCCTCGGCCACCATGCCGGCTTCGAGATGACAGAGCGTGCCGGTGGCGATCTGCACAACCGGCGCGCCGGTGGTGCGGAGCCGCGCGGCGTCGTTGTCCGTTGCCAAATCGCCGACGATGACGGCGCAGCGCAGCCGGCCTTTCAATTCATTCAGCGTCTTGGTGAGCAGCGTTGTCTTGCCCGCGCCGGGCGAGGAGACGACGTTCAGCACCAATAAATTGAGAGCTTTGAACGCGCCGCGATTTTGTTCCGCCAGCCGGTCATTGCCGCTCAGGATGCCGGTGTTCAAATTCAAAATTTGGTGCGGATGCGCGTGACCGTGATGGTGATGGCCGTGTCCGTGCGCGTGAGAATGTCCGTGGTCGTCGTGCGCGTGCGTGATGACCGTGCCATCGGGCAGCGTATGGGTGTGTGAATCAACTTTCCGGTCGCCGACTTGGTAGGGACCAGGTTTGGAGCAGCCACATTCTTGGCACATATAATTAAGATATTTCCAGCGACGCTAGGTCCATTTCCTTGCCGCGCCGCAGGTCGCCGCTGGGCTGGTGGCAGCGCGGACATTCGTATTTCAAGTCTGCCGTCTCAAATTCCGCCGCACAGTTCGCACACCAGCAGGCGGCGGGCACTTCCTCGATCTGCAATTCCGCCTGCGCCGCCAAAGTTTTTTCCTTCAGTGCGTCGAACGCGAACCGCAGCGCTTCCGGCACCACGCCGGACAGTTGGCCGACGCGCAGCTTCAGCCGATGAATCTGCGAGGCACCGGCGGCGCGCGTTTTCTGCGCGGCGGTTTCCAGCGCGGCTTCCATGATGCCGAATTCGTGCATGGCAATCTTCTTTTCGGTCGCTACTTGACATTATGGCGCCACGTCGGCGCGGCTGCCGCACAAAAATTGCCATTTTCCTCGCACGCGCGCCGGTGGCGGATGCGGAAAGATTTTATTCCCGGCAGAGTTTGTGTAGAATCCGGCAAGCAAATGAAGCATTTCAAGGCCATTGCCGCGATGTCGTTGAACCGCGTGATCGGCGCGGGCAACGCGATCCCATGGCACCTGCCGGAGGATTTCAAGTGGTTCAAGCGGATGACCTCGGGCAACGTGGTCATCATGGGGCGCAAGACATTCGCGAGCCTCGGCCACAAGCCGCTGCCCAACCGCATCAACATCGTGTTGAGCCGGCATCCGGGGAAATTGCAGACGGATTTGCCGGAAGTCTTCGGTCAGGCGTGGGTCGGGCGCGGCAAGACGCATTTTCCCGAGCAGCCGACGCAGTTTGAACTGCCCAAGATCGGCGGCGCGGCGACGGTGGATCTGCGCCTCATCAAAAATTTTCTGAAGCTCGATCCGGCGAGTTCGCCGCTGGAATTTTTCATCGCCGGCGGCGCGCAGATTTACGAGCAGGCGCTGCCGTTCTGCTCCGACCTTTACCTGACGGTGGTGAAACGCGAGGTGGAAGGCGACGCGTTCTTCCCGCCGTTCGAGGACAAGTTTGACTTGGTGGAAACGCTGCGCGATGAGCCGGAGTTCAAGATTTTGCATTACCGGCATCGGGCGTTGTTCTCGTTGGAGCAATAAATCATCCTCAATTGGTTTGAGGATGAGCCTGACGATGACGATGCGGATGAGGATGATTTAATAAAAAAACCGGCGGACTGTGGCCAGTCCGCCGGTTTGAATTTTTCGGCGACGAGGATTATTCCTTGTCGGTGACTTTGACGTCGTCGAGCGCGTCGAAGGCGTGCTGCAAGGCCACGAGGTCTTCGCCGGGCTTGAGCGCGTCGAGGATCTTCTGTTCTTCCTTGAGCTGCTCGTCACTGTAGGCGGCGGCCTTGATGGACAGACCGATGCGGCGCTCGTTGCGGTCGATTTTCACGACGCGGGCGCTGACATCCTGGCCGACCTTGAGGACGTTCTTGATCTTCTCCACGCGTTCCTCGCTGATCTGGGAGATGTGGACGAGGCCGTCAATCTCGTGCTGCAAACCGACAAACGCGCCGAAGCTGGCGAGCTTGGTGACCTTGCCCTGCACGAGGTCGCCGACTTTGTAAAGCGTCTCGATCTTTTCCCACGGGTCAATTTCGAGCTGCTTCATGCCGAGCGCGATGCGCTGGTTGGCCTTGTCCACTTCGAGAATGGTGGCTTCCACGTCGTCGCCCTTTTTGAGCATTTCGGAAGGATGATTGATCTTGCGGGTCCAGCTCATGTCGGAGACGTGCACCATGCCGTCAATGCCTTCTTCCAGTTCGACAAATGCGCCGTAGCTGGTGAGGTTGCGGACCTTGCCTTTGACCTTGGCGCCGACGGAGTATTTCTGGTCGGCGATGTCCCACGGATTGCTTTCCAACTGGCGCACGCCGAGGGAGATTTTCTGCTCGTCGCGGTTGATGCCGAGGACAACGGCCTCGATTTCCTGGTCCTGCTTGAGGACGTCGCTGGGCTTGGCCACGCGCTTGGTCCAGGAGAGTTCGGTGACGTGGATGAGGCCTTCGACGCCGGGTTCGAGCTGCACAAACGCGCCGTAGGGCACGAGGCTGACGACCTTGCCCTTGACCTTGGTGCCGATGGGGAACTTCGCTTCGATGTTGTCCCACGGATTGGCCATCTTCTGCTTGAGGCCGAGGCTGACGCGTTCCTTTTCCTTGTTGACGTCGAGGACGACCACATCGAGTTCCTGGCCGACCTTGAGCAGTTCGGACGGATGGGTCAAACGGCCCCAGCTCATGTCGGTGATGTGGAGCAAGCCGTCGAGGCCGTTCAAATCAATGAATGCGCCGAAGTCGGTGAGGTTCTTGACCGTGCCCTTGCGGATGTCGCCGGGGGTCATCTCGGCCAGCAGCTTGACGCGCTTCTCGCTGCGCTCGGCCTCGATGAGTTCGCGGCGGGAGAGCACGATGTTCTGGCGCTCCTGGTTGATCTTGACGACCTTGAATTCGTAGGTGTTGCCCACGAAGGACTGCAGATTCTTCGGCGTGATGACGTCGAGCTGCGACGAGGGCAAAAACGCCTCGACGCCGACGTTGACGATGAGACCGCCCTTGACCACGGCCTTGACCTTGCCGTTGACGCGGCCGCCTTCGTTGCAGATCGAGAGGATGCGATCCCAGTTCTTCTTGAACTCCGCCTTCTCGTGCGAGAGGACGACGGTGCCTTCCTTGTTTTCGAGCTTCTCGATCAGCACATCAATCTGCTGGCCGAGCGCGACGGCTTCGGGTTCCAAAAATTCGTTGAGCGGGATGACGCCTTCGCTCTTGTAGCCGATGTCCACGAGGACTTCTTTGTTGCGGACTTCGATGATGGTGCCTTTGACGATTTCGCCTTGGGCGACGACTTTGCTGCCCGATTTCAGGGCTTCTTCCATGGTTAACATAACTTTGGGACGACTGCGGGAGGCTTGAATTCCAGAAGGAACTGAAGACTCCATTGCCTAACTGAACGAACGCTGCCGGGGCAACGGAGGTTAAAGGTTAGGTTGATGGTTTAACTTTTTTTCTCAGCCTTAATCGAACATCCGCACACGCGGCGTTCAGGCAGGATGGAGAATAGGCCAAACGCGTGGAATGGCAAGGCGGAAATTGGCGAACCGGGCTTGATTACTTCTTCTCCGCCGGCAGCACCGGCTGGACCGAGTGCTGCAATTCGTCCGGCGATTTCACCATCGGCAGTTCCGCCGGCTTCGCGCGGCGCGCGCCGCCCACCACCACCACGTCGCCGTCGTCGGTCACGGCCAGTTTCGGGCGCGCCGGAAAATTGTCATAATATTCCATCGGTGCCGCCGTGCCGTCCGGGTTCACTACCACAAAGCTGAAGCTCTGCGCGCCCGTCTGCCACAGCACGTTCAACCGGCTGCGGCGGTCCACCTGCGCCTCCGGGTGCGCGAACGACACCATCGGCCCCAGCGCCGTGACCTTGAACACCTGCGCCTCCGCCGTGTCGCTCACCTGCACATACAGCCGCAACTGCTTCTTCAGGTAATTCGCCTGCTCCAGCATGTATTTGCGCGCCTCCGGCACGGCGTTCGTCGTCACCACTCCAAAATCCTGCTCCCACAATTTCGCGCCGGTGATGATGTCAAAATTTTTCGGCGCGCTGGCGATTTGCTCGCTCCAGTCCTTGATGTGCAATGTCGCCGTCACGCGGTAGCGCCCCGGTTTGCCCACGGCAAAATACGGCTGCAAATCCACGCGCTTGATCGCGAGCTGCCCCGTTTCCAAATCAAACGCGCCCGTCACCGGCACCTCCGCGTTCTTGAGCACCACAAAACCATCCGCTGCCTCCACGCCGAACGTCAGCCAGTCCGCGTCTGCGCCGAAGTGCAGTTGCTGGCCGGAGCGGTTGGTGATTTTTACCGCCAGCGGGATGGTTTCGCTCGGCAGGAACTGCTCCTGGTCGAACGATAAGGTCACGTCCACCTGCGCCGTCGCGCGGGAAACAAATATGATTGCCAGCCAGCCGGCCAGGAAAGTTTTCATGTGCTGGTGGACAAGTTAAACCGCCCCGCGTTCGAGGCAATCCAAAAGGTAGTCGGTTATTTTCCGCCGTTCGCCGCCGCCGTGAGCGACAGGAAAATTTCCTCCAGCGCGCCCGTCGCCCCGCTTTGCCGGCGCAATTCCTCGCGCGTGCCGACGGCGATGAGCTTGCCGTCATTGATGATGCCGATGCGGTCGCACATCTCCTCCGCGATGCTCAACTGGTGCGTCGAGACCAGCACCGTCATGCCCGCGAGCGAACGCTCCTTCAAAACGTCCTTCACCACCCGCGCGTGCTGCGGGTCGAGGCCGACCATCGGCTCATCAATCACAAAAACTTCCGGGTCGTGCAGCAGCGCGGACACGATGGCGACCCGCTGGCGTGTGCCGTGCGAAAGCCCTTCCAGCGGGCGGTCCGCGAATTCCTGCAAATGAAACCGCGTCACCAGCTCGCGGGAATTTTTCTCGATGCGCGCGGCGTCGAGCCGGAACAGTTCGCCGGTGAAGCGGAAAAATTCCCACGCCGTCAGCTTGTCGTAAAGAAACGGAAAATCTGGCACATACGCCAGCCGTCGCCGCGCTTCGAGCGGCTGCGTCTGGATGTCGAAGCCGCCGATGCGCGCCGCGCCGGACGTGGGCTTGATGAGGCCGGCGAGCAGCTTGATGGCGGTGGTCTTGCCGGCGGCGTTCGGCCCGAGGAGCGCGAAAAATTCGCCCTGCCGCAGCGTGAGGCTGACGTCGTTCACGGCCGTGAGGTCGCCGAATTTTTTCACCAGGTGGTCGAGTTCAATCATGGCTTGGTCCACTCGTCAATGCGCGCGCTGAGGTCGCCGGGCAGCTCCACGCGCAGAATTTCGCCGAGCGTGCTCACGTCCACCTGCACGGAGCGGCCCAGCACCTCGGTTTCCAGCCGGTAAATCGGCACCGCTTCCGTGCCGATCTTGACGCGGGTGCGGCTCGCGTGCCAGGCCATTTTTTGCGCCGCCGCCCCGGCGGTAATCGCCGGTAGCTCGAACAGGCCGGCAAACGTTTCCGCGCCGTTGCCCATCAGCGCGCGGGCGACGGCGCCGGGATTTTGCAGGTCGGCAAAAGTCAGGTCGCGTTCCAGCCCGCCGCCGTCGGAATTAATTTTCAGGTGTACCGTCTGGTTGGTGGCGAGCGAATGGATTTCCACCGCAAACTGGCGCGAACTGACTTTCAAGTCCACCGCGCGCCATGCCCGGGTGGAGGAAAATTGCAGGCGCCCGTCGAATTTTACACGGTTCGTGAAGTCGCCGAACGACACGTTGCCCGCGAGGTGAATCTGGTAGCCCGCGCGTTTCGCCAGCCCTTCCGGCGGCGGGTTGTCGGCGTCCATGGCGGACATTTCCTGGCCGATGCTCGTGGAAAATTCGCAGTAGCCCGTGCGGTCGCCGGCCTGATACACCGTTAGCGACGATGCGTCCGGCGCGGTCAGGATTTTCCGCCACACCAGCTCCACCGGCACCGGCATCTCGCCGCCGTGCGCGCCGAACTCCGCCCGCCAGAGCAGCCAGTTCATCGTCAGCCAGAAAACGGCGATGGCGGTAAAAATCAGGCGGGCGGCCATGAAATTTTATTTTTTCACGGCAGGTTCAGCACCTGGCCGGAATGGATTTTTTTCGGCGTCACGCCGGGGTTTGCCCCTTGCAGCGCGGACAGGCTGCAACCCGCCTTGCGCGCGATGGCGGCCATTGTCTCGCCGGCGGCGACGGTGTGCGTGCGCGCCTTCGCCGGCTTCGGCGCGGGATGCGCGGGTGCGGCGTTGGCGGGCGGCGTCGGATTCGCCGGCGCGGCGGAAATATCATCCGGCACCGGGCTGCCGGCGGGCGCGGGATTCAATGGTGTCGGATTTTTTGGCGCGGCCTGTTGCGCGGTGTAATACGCGCGCCATTTTTCATTTTCATCCTGCAAGCGGCGGTTTTTTTCCGCGAGGTCTTCCAGTTGTTTTTGCGCGGCGGGCGCGCTGGGCAGCGGCAGCACGTCGGCCGCGAGCTGCTGTTTGCAACTGTAAATCCGCTGGCGGATGACCTCGGCGTTGTCGGCCTTGGGGTTCAGCCGGAGATATTCCTGGTAATGATAGACGGCGGCGGCGGGATCGGATTCCTTCTGGTCGAATAGGCACGCGAGCTGGAAATGCGCCGCCGCCGAGCGCGGGTTGGCCTCCAGCGACTCGTTGAACGCCTCGACCGCGCCGGCATAATCCATCGCGTTGACGCGGCCTTTGCCGAGGATGAAATGCGGCTCCTTCTCCTCGTCCAGCGCGCTGGAACCGGACGGATCACAGCCGGTGAAAGCCAGCAACGACAGCGCCGACAGCGCAAACAGACTCGACTTGCCAAAAAAAGACATGGCGCGAAGCTAAACGAACTTGCCGGCGCGTGCAAGGTTCGGCGCGGTTCAGCCCGGCGGCCAAGCGAGGTGGCGGCCGCCGAGGATGTGGCAGTGCAGGTGCGGCACGGTTTCGCCGCCGTCCGCGCCGTTGTTGATGACGAGCCGGTAGCCGGATTTTTTCAGGCCGGCCTTTTCCGCGACTTCGGCGGCTTTCAACAAAAGATGGCCGAGCAATTTGTGGTCGTCCGGCGTGGCCTCGGCGATGCGTGGCACGGGCTGCTTCGGAAAAATCAGGATATGCACCGGTGCCTGCGGCTGGATGTCGCGGATGGCGAGGACAAGGTCGTCTTCAAACACGATTTGCGCGGAGATATCGCGCGCGACGATTTTTTCAAACAGGGTTTTGCTCATGGCTGGAGATGTATCCGCGAATCATGCGAATTTCCGCATTTTTTCAGCTTCATTTCGCGGCCATTCGCGTAATTCGCGGATGGAAATTCATTCCACCACCAGCGCGCACTGGGCGGGTTCCGGCTCGGCGGAAAGGCATTCGCGGAGGTAGCTGACGATTTGATCCTGCAATTCCTCGCAGCGCTGGCTCCAGCGGCGCACGCCGGCAAGCTGCTTCACGCAGCCGCGCAGGCCGCGGAAATGCACGACGCGCGGCGAATGGCGGAGCTGCCCGCGTAGTTCGTCGCGCAGGCGCGGGAAAAACAGCAGCTCGCGGCTGTCGCCGGCCTCGCGCAAAAGCTGGACCAGGTCGGCGGTGCTGCTCTCGCCGGTGTGGATGCTGTAACCGAGATGGGCGAGGACTTTTTCGAGTGCGCGGGAAAATTCCGCGACGGTCACGGATTCGCGCTCCAGCTCGCACTTGAAATAGTGGAACACGCTCGCGGCGGCGTGCCGGAGCATATCGCGATCGGGCGCGGTGGCGGCCTCGCCGACGATCTCGACGGTGATCATTTCCGACGAGCACGGCACGCTTTCGCCGTTGGTGAGTTCAAACAGCAGGCAGTCGGTGCGGAGCGCAATCATTGCATGGCCTCCAGTTTTTTCACTTCCTGCACAAAATCCTTCGCCTCCTCGAACCGCCGATACACGCTGGCGAAGCGGACGTAGGCCACGGCATCGAGTTCGCGCAATCCTTCCATGACCATCGTGCCGATGAATTCGCCGGGGACTTCGCTCTCGTATTTCACCGTGACAGTGGCGACGATGTGATCCACGAGATCTTCCATCGCTTTCGGCGATACGGGGCGTTTCTGGCAGGCCTTGCGGATGCCGGACAGAAGTTTTTCGCGGGAAAATTCCTCGTGGCGGCCGTCGCGTTTCAGGACCATCAGTCCTTCGTGTTCGACTTCCTCGTAGGTGGTGAAGCGGTGCTGGCAGGCGGCGCATTCGCGGCGGCGGCGGATGGTCGCGCCTTCACGGGAGGCGCGCGAGTCAATGACCTTGTCTTCCTGGCAACCGCACTTGGGGCAACGCATAAAACCACAGCTAATTGTGGCTCGCTGTTTGTAGCATACAAAGGTTTGTGGCGTCAAGGAATCCCGCCAATTCCGGCAAATGCCTCTTGCGTTCAGCCTTTTTGCGGGTATCCTGTACAACTCATTTTTTAGAGCAACCAAAGCGAACAATAATTTTATGGCAACCGCAAACGACCTCCGCCGTGGCATGGCAATCAATTACAACGGCGACATTTCTGTCGTCCTCGACTTCCAGCACCGCACGCCCGGCAACCTCCGCGCGTTCGTGCAGGCCACGCTGCGCAGCATTCGCACCGGCAAGGCCTCCGACGTGCGCTTCAGCTCGACCGAAAAAATCGAGCCCGTGCCGATGATGACCACCAAGATGGAATACAGCTACAAGGACGGCGCGGATTATGTCTTCACCGACCCGGAAAATTACGAAACCGTCACGCTCACGGCGGATCTCGTCGGCGACGCGAAGGATTTTCTGGTGGAAAACGCGACCGTAACCGTTACGTTCGTCGAGGAAAAAGCCGTCAGCGTGGAAATCCCCGCCAGCGTCATCCTCACCGTCACCGACGCGCCGGAAGGCGTGCGCGGCGATTCCGCGAACAACGTGCAGAAGGCCATCACGCTTGAAACCGGCATCACCGTGCAGGCCCCGCTGTTCATCAAGACCGGCGAGAAGATCAAGATTGATACGCGCACCCGCAAATACATGGAACGCGCCTGATCGGCGATTTCAAATTTCTAATCTCATATTTGAGATTCCCAAAAGCCCGCCGCGCGCGGGCTTTTTTGTCACCAGAAATTTTCCTGTCTTCCGCGCGGAAATGCTTTGCAAGCCGGTGAGGCTCGGTTATTTCTAATTCCAGCGTCATGTCAGGCCAGCTAAAAGGGGAAAAGGTTTTTCGCGGCATCGCCGTTTCCGACGGTGTGTGCCGGGGCAAGGTCGTTGTCATGCACCGCTCGCGCCGCGTTATCACCAAGCGCCAGTTGACTGATGACGCCGTTGCGCCGGAGACCAAGCGCTTCGAGCACGCCCTCGTCCGCACGCGCCAGCAGATCACCGAAGTCCAGCGGCGCGTCGCCGACACGATGAGTTCCAGCGAGGCGGACATCTTCGACGCGCATTTGCTGATGCTCGAGGATCGCGTGCTGATCGAGGAGGTCATCAAGATCATTCGCGAGCAGAAGACCAACGCCGATTACGCCTTTCACACCGCCGCCGACCGTTACATCGCCGTGCTCGAGGCCGTCGAGGATGAATATCTCCGCGAGCGCGCCGCCGACCTGCGCGACCTCACCGGCCGCGTGCTGGACAACCTGCTTGAAGTCAAAGACCAGTTCGACCTGCGCCACCTCACCGAGCCGTGCATCCTCGTTGCGCACGATTTGAGCCCCTCGATGACGGCGCAACTGGACAAAAAGCTTGTCCTCGGCTTCGCCACCGACATCGGCAGCAAAACTTCGCACACGGCGATTCTCGCGCAGTCGCTGGACATCCCCGCCGTCGTCGGCACCAAGAACATCAGTGAGGAGCTGGAGTCTGGCGATTACGTTTTGCTCGACGGCTACAACGGCACCGTCATCGTCAATCCCACCGACCAGACGCTGTTCGAATACGGCCAGCTGGCGAAGATCAAAGCGTCGCTTGACGAAAAGCTCCGCGAGGTCCAGCACCAGCCCGCCGTCACGCTCGATGGCAAGATCGTCCACCTCTCCGCGAACATCGAGGAGCAGAACGACGTGGAAGCCGTGCTCGCCCACGGCGCGGAAGGCGTCGGCCTGTTCCGCACGGAATATCTGTTCCTCAACCGCGAGCAGCCGCCGACCGAGGAGGAACAGTTTCAGGTTTACCGCGCCGTGGCCACCGCGCTCCAGCCGCACAGTGTCATCATTCGCACGCTCGATTTGGGCGGCGACAAGTTCGCCTCCAACCTCGACCTCTCGCAGGAGATGAACCCGTTCCTCGGCTGGCGCGCCATCCGTTTTTGCCTCGCGCAGCCGGAACTCTTCCGCGCCCAGCTCCGCGCCATCCTCCGCGCCAGCGCCGGGGGCAACGTGAAGATGATGTATCCGATGATTTCGGGTCTCGACGAATTGAACCAGGCCAACGCGCTCGTCGAGAAATGCAAGGCCGAGCTCCGCGCAGAAAAGATTCCTTTCGCCGAAAATCTCGAGGTCGGCGCGATGATCGAGATTCCGTCCGCCGTGCTCATTGCCGACGCGCTGGCGGCGCGCGTGAAATTTTTCAGCATCGGCTCGAACGATCTCATCCAATACACGCTGGCGATTGACCGCGGCAACGAGAAGGTCACGCACCTTTACCAGCCCACGCATCCGGCGGTGCTGCGGCTCATCAAGATGACCGTGGACGCCGCGCATGCGCAGGGCATCTGGGCGGGCGTCTGCGGGCAGATTGCCGGCGACCCGGTGCTCGCGCCGCTGCTCATCGGGCTGGGAGTGGATGAATTGAGCGCCGCGCCCGCTGTGCTCGACGAGGTGAAATACATCATCCGGCGGATGAAGCTCGACGAGGCGAAGGCGCTGGCGGAGTTCGCGCTCGGCTGCGAATCGCCCACGGAAATCGCCGCGCGCTGCCTGGAATTCGCCCGCCAGACCGCGCCGAGCTTGTTCGAGAACAAGGCGTGAAATCTGATTGGCGCGTGTGGCGGGACGGACATTGTTGACACGGATTCCATGACTTAACACTGATTGAATCCGTGAAAGTCCGTGTCTGATTTCTTTTCGTGTGTTTCGTGTGTTTCGTGGTTAAATTTTTTTCCAGATGATTGAGTATCACAATTTGCTCCGGCTCGTTTTGGACAAAGGCAGGTTCAAGGCCGACCGCACCGGCACCGGCACTTATTCCGTGTTCGGCGCGCAGGCGCGCTTTGATCTGCGCCAGAATTTCCCCGTCCTCACCACCAAGAAGGTCCACCTCAAGTCCATCATCTACGAACTGCTCTGGTTTCTGCGCGGCGAGACGAACGTCCGCTGGCTCCAGGAACGCGGCGTGACCATCTGGGATGAATGGGCGAAACCCGACGGCAGCCTCGGCCGCGTCTATGGCGCGCAATGGTGCGATTGGAAAACCGCCGACGGTCGTTCCCTCAATCAAATTGATTTCGTCATCGCGCAGATCAAAAAGAATCCCGATTCGCGCCGGCTCATCGTCAGCGCGTGGAATCCCGGCGAGATCGAGACGATGGCCTTGCCGCCGTGCCACACGATGTTTCAATTCTTCGTGCAGGACGGCGAGTTGAGCTGCCAGCTTTACCAGCGCAGCGCGGATTTGTTCCTCGGCGTGCCGTTCAACATCGCCAGCTATGCGCTGCTCACGCGCATGGTGGCGCAGGTGTGCGACTTGCGGCCGGGCGATTTCGTCCACACCTTCGGCGACCTGCATCTCTACGCGAATCATCTGGAACAGGCGAAGCTTCAGCTTTCGCGCGAACCGCGTCCGCTGCCGCAGATGAAAATCAATCCGGCGGTGAAGAACATCCACGATTTCCAGTTCGAGGATTTTGAGCTGGTCGGCTACGACCCGCATCCGGGTATCAAGGCGCCGATCGCGGTGTAAAAACGTGTCTCAACGTGATAATAAAATCAGACTGGCCTGAATTTGGTTTTTTCGGTTTTTTGCGGTCAATATTTTCCGATTTCCGCTTTTTATATAGCGCAGCCCGTCCCGATGTCTTTGGGGACTTGACGGTGAGACGCCGGCACACGCAGGCACGGACCGCCTTCACCACCTGTTTTATGGAAACGTCCTGATCCGTGTTCAGGCTTTTAGCGGCCATCCTCAATCCTCCATCTTCCCTCCTCGCGTTTGCTTCGGTGCCTTCCGTCGGTTCGTCAAAACGCGTCAACTCTTTTTAAAATATTTGCATCACGAGTAGGCGCCAGTAGGCGTCAGTTCACGCGAGTTGGCACGAGTTGCTGACCCGCCCGCCGCGCGTCTCCGCTGCCGCCAAAAACCTGTGCTATAACTCCCCCCGTCAGTCCCGCGTGTCACCGGCTGAGGCCAGCCGGCGCGTGGTCGATACCTGGAACCGGGCACCCAGAACCTAGTGCCTGAAAAATAAAAAGTATGACCGATCAAGAAACCATCGCCCGCTTCATCTTCCTGCGTTCGCAGGGCTGGAGCTTCAACCGCATCGCCGTCGAGCTGCAAGTCTCCAAGCCCACCCTCATCAAGTGGAGCCGCCAGCATCAGTTCGAGATCGCCAACCTCCGCGCCACCGAGACCGAGGCCCTCGCCGAGACCGTGTTCGGTGCCCGCCATGAACGCTGGCGCACGCTCGCCGCCCAGCTCAAAAAACTGGAGGAGGAAATTGCCCAGCGCGACCTCGAGGAGATCCCCGCCTCCCGCCTGCACGCCATCGCGGCGCAGTTGCGCGCCGAGATCAGCCGCGAGATGGGTCACGTCCGTTTTTCCGAAACCACCAGCCACATTCCCAGCACGGAATACATCATTGACCGCCAGGAATGGTCGGTGTGATTCGCAGGAGCTTTGAGATAAATGATGTAGCGAGGCGGAGCGAGGATTTTTGGTTATGGGCGAGGCTTTGGCGAAGGCGCAGGTTTGAAAACCCTGCAACTGAGCCGAAACGAAGCCCAAAACCAAAAAGACCGTTGCTCTCAAATCTGAATCCGCATCGCTACAGGATTTATGGAAATGTTCAATAATGCCGGTAACCGGTAAAATTCGGTAAAATTCGGTAAACCAGCTTCGGCGCGGCAGTTCACCCGCGTTAAAATATTTTGCGTTTTTTGTGCCTTTTTGCGGCTGAAATCTTCTTCCCTCGCCCCTCTGAGGGGTGTGGCTGCTTCGATTTGACGGACGGTAAATTGGGTAGACAATCAAATGATTAAAACCAATAGCCAGAACACCGTTAAGAGCCGTCAGAAGTTTGACCAAACGTTTAAACGTGAAGCCGTCAACAACTGGCTGACCAGTGGCAAGTCGGCCAGTGTGGTGGCCGCGACCTGGCAGGCGGACTACGAAATTCTCTGCGTGGACGACGGCTCGCGCGACCGCACCTGGGAA
>CAYUGC010000054.1:0-18789 GCA_964444085.1 uncultured Bifidobacteriaceae bacterium
TGCTGGATCGGCAGCCGGCAATCATTTGCAGCGCATCGCGGTAGTCGGCATCTGACAGGCCGGCTTCACGCTGGGAGCGCTTTAGCAAAATTTGTTGTGCGCGGGAAATCATGTTTCAGACTTGAACCAATTCCGCCGGATCGGCACGACGGCTGAAGGTCGCCGGTGCGGCCGGTGCGGGCCGCGTTCCACGCACCAAGCCCAGTGATTCCGGTTCTGGTTGTGGCGGCAGCATGGGGGCAACAGCGCGGCCATTGCCGGCAGACTTTTTTGCATGTTCCAAAGTGCGCACCAGCATTGTGTCTGACGGGATCACTGATTCCTGCATCGCCGTGCGAACGTCGCCGGTCGTGCATTGTGTGCGGCCGTTGCGCTGCGCGATAAATTGCGCCCGCTTGGCGATGCTGTCCACGGCGGCGAGATACCTGGCCGACACCCGCGCGTAACTGGCCAAGGCCGCCAAAACATCAGCGTTTGCTTCCGGCAGCACAGCGCGGCCAACGGCCGTCAAATCGGCCAGCGTCAATTCAGATGGCAAAAACTCATAGTATCCGATCCGGCCTGTGAGCTGGGCGGAATTCCAGCCGGTTTTTTCCATCGCTTTTTGTGCGGTGATAAATTGGGGCGTGGAAACCAAACAGATCGGCACGCCGGCATTGGCCATTGTCATCACCCAAACAACGCGGCCAGGAAAACCATAGCGAAGATTTCTCTGCGGCCAAAGCCGCTGCCCTTCATCCAAAACCAAAACGAGGTTCCCCTCGCGCAAGACAGATTCAACGCGCTCCCGAATTTCCACCACCTTGTAATTGAGGAAATTTCCCAGCCCAAGGCCGCGCGCGATCGCGCGGAAAAATGAGGCGTCATCATTGCCGGGCGGCACTTCCACAAAGCGCGCGTTGCCCGGATGTTGATCGCACCAGGCGCGGGCGGAAAAGGATTTACCCAGCCGGGCATTGCCTTCCATCAAAACTAAGCTGCGGCTGCCGGCACAGTAATCCAGCGCGTCGCAAACTTTTTTCCCCAGCGTCGTCACCACAACTTTGGATTTTTCAGCAACCCATTGCTGTTGATACTCGCGCAGCGCGTTCACAAGAGCGGAAAAATACCAGGGGGCGGCGACGCTTAAATCACGGCCCGGCTTTAGGCATAGATCACACAGCGCTCTTTCGAGGGGTGACAAATCATTTTCCACATCATCACCAGTCTCGGCGGCGTGATGGCACAAATCGCGAAATGCCTGCACCGGATAACTGACCGGATGTTTCTTGGACTCCTCTCGGACCCGCTCGTCTTGTTTGGCTAATTCAGCAGCGCGGCCTTCATCCAACATGCCGACGCGGTAAAACGAGGCATCCGCCATCTCTTGCAAACGGCGACTGTTTTCAGCCTGTCGGCGGAATCTTAAATATTGCTTTGGTTCAGAGATGGCGCGGATGTCTTCATGAGTTTCGCCGCGCAGCGGAAAACCACGGCGCAACTCGCGCGGGATTTCTTGGCGGATGGCGGCAACCTCTGCGGCAGTGAAGTTTTTTTGGCTTTCACTTTTCATCATCACCAAGGTGCCCAGCCGATGCGAATACTTTTGGAGCAGCTCAACGGCCACGGCCGCCATGCCGCCTGGCTGATGCGATAGGAATTGCACAAACCAAATCAGTTCGCGATCCGCCCTAGCATCGAGGAGCGCACAGCGCTTGGCTACAAGGTTGGCAACAAGGCCACGCTCAAATTCCGGCGCGCTGGCGTAGCGGTTCTGGTGAAAAACTGAATCATCTTTGGCTCTGCGGGTGGAACTCATGTGTTTTCCTTTTGGTTCAAAAATTCAAGCACGCGGCGCGCATCATCCGGCTGCGCGGTTTCAGCCAAGGCAATGCCGGTGCCCTGTGCGATGCTCCGCACATGGCTACGCTGGCGTTGCCGGCGCGTGGCCTTTTCCTTCAGCTCGTTTTTCTGTGCGGTGATTTCCGCGCCAAGTTCCATCGCTTGTGCGGCAACGAGCAGTTGCCGCTGCGGCAGCGGGAATTTTGCCTTCACCACATTGAAGCGGGTTTTCATGTGCGACGCCTGGCCTTCGATCCGCGCCAGCTCGCGGCCCAGCGTGCCAGACTCCGGCGCGATCAAGCTTTCCAGCGCGTTTGGATTTTCCGAACGGGAAAGGCAAACAGGGTTTGTGTGGTCAGGATTGGTGACGGTTATTGCTTCAGGGTTTTCAGGATCAAACCACGCCAAGACTTCACGGCCAACCAAGTGCGCGATTTCCTGCCCGCGATAATTAAATTTCACCTTGCCGATCTGGATCGTTACACCGTTGGTGGTGACGCGCGCCAGGCGTTTATCATTGGCGAGCAGATAGCGAAGGCTGGCCGAAAATTGCAGGGGCGGATTGTCCTGGCTGATGTGTTTCTCGAACGCCTGATCCGGTGACAGGCCGGCGAGGATGTGGCCTTGCTGCGCTTCCGTGTTGTATTGTTCCACCAACGCGCCAATGCGCTGGTTCCACTGATCCAAAGAATAAAAGTATTTTGAAGGATGCACCTTGCGTGTCTCGACTTCGGCCATTTGCTTGCGCAACGATTCCGGCGCATCGCGGCGTTCGTCGCGGCCGCAATAACCCGGCTCGGCTTCCGCGATGTTCTGAAACATTCCGCCGATGCGTTCGACAACCTTGGTGCGCGGGCGGATCGCGTGTTTGAATTGCACGCCAAACTCGCGCAAGCCCTGGCTGATTTCCGTGAAGTCAAACGGATCGGTTTTGCCCTTCAGCAATGTGGCGCTTTTCCACAAACCCCTTTCAAAGTAAAGCACCTGCGGCACTCCGTAAGCGCCGAAAATGTGGGTGCAAAGACTGCGGATCGTCAGTGAGCTATAACTTTTGCGCGGTTCCAAGGCCCAGCCGAGGATGCGCAGCGAGCGGAAATCAATAAAGAGAATCACCTGACCGCGCGTGAGATCAAACCAGCCCTTGCCATCCGGCACAAAAAAATAAGTGTTCATGGTGAAGTCATCACCAGAGATGCACTGTAAAGAAGAAATGCCGTCATAGCTGCGCGTGACATGTCCCTTGATGGAATCAAACGCGCGCTTGCCACGGTGCATCACATTCAAGATTTCCACTTCCGGCGCGACAGAATCCATCACGCTGGCCGGCACATGGGATTTTTTCTGCGCGCGGCCGGCGTAGCGTTCCACCACGGCCGGCGAAAAACCCTTGCGCAACAAATCACGCCAGGCCGGCGCGATGTCGCCCAGGTAAGTAAACACGGCCCGGTGAATCAGCGCGTCACGATCATTTTCCGGCAATTCAAAGCGCGGGCCGTTTTCCTCACGGCCATCGCGCAGCGCCTTGGCATCGCCGTTGGCGGCTGTCAGCGTTTCGAGTTTGCGCTTCCACGCAATCCACAACGCATCACGCGACACGGCGAGAAAGGATGCACGCGCCGAAAGAAATTGACGCACCCGGCGCGCGGCGGATTTCACCGGCTCGCCGGCCTGCACCAGCGCCGTGAATTTTTCCAGCGCCAGAGTCCACACGGCCGCGCACTCGGTTTTGTTCGGCGCGGCCGGATTAGAGCAAGCTGCAATATAACTTTCCAGCTCGGCAAAGTCAGCGGAGATCGCTTCCGACACCACGGCCGCCGGTGCGGGGTTTTGCTTCAGGCGATCCGGCAAATAAATTTCCAGCCGGTTCCACTCCTCAAAACCATTGTCGCGCTGGATCGTGCGCGTGAACAATTCGCGCCAGTAGCGCGTTGAAATTTCGTTACCAAAAATCCGGCGATAATCTTCCGCGCCGGCCGCGTCCATTTCCGCCGATTTCAGCCGCTTGTCATGCTGCCGGAAAAGCCAGGGCAACAAGGCGGAGCGTAGTTTGGTCGCGGCGGAAATATCGGCTTCGGAAATCTTTTCCAGTGGCAGCGGTGGCTGCCAGCGGGTGCGCGGCATGGCCAGCAATGCTTCAATGGTGCGGCAGCGCTGCTGCGTGGCGGCAGCGCTCAAGCGTTCAACCAACGCAGCCGGCAGCTGTTTCACCAGCCACGCGGCCGCCTCATTGCCGCCGACGATCTGCGCACCGGCCGGCGATACGTCACGCAAATGCCATTGCACCGATTGGCGCTTCTTGCCCAGGGCGGCGGCAATCTGCGCGGCGGTGAAAATGTTTTGCGGGGTGGTCATTTTATCAGCTTTGGTGTTTCTTGGAAAAGGCTTCGGCGGCCTTCACAAAGTCCACGCTCGCCTGTAGCCGGCGCTCAAAACTTGAAAGTAAATCACCGGCGGCCACTGGCGCGCCGTCTTCAGGAAACAGGCAACGAAATTCCAATTCGTCCGACTCGCGCAAATAAACTCGCGCGGCCTGGTGAAGCCCAACCGCTACCAGTGCCGTTTGCAACACCTCAAGCGCCTCCGGCACTTGGCTGGTGAGGATTCTTAACGCGGCGTAATTCAATTGCCCGGCTCCCACCACGCGGCAAGCTAATCCCGCCTTCAAAAAACACTCGCCAAGGAATTTGCTCAAAAGGATCGTGCCGATCATGTTGTTACTCGGAAAACCCGGCCGCGCTACCCCAACCAGGTTGATCTCCATCATCAAAGTTTTTGTTTCAGGGCTGTTTGTCATAATTATCCGCCGGTTTGGGTGGAGCGCGCCGAGGAATGCTGACTCCGAAGAGTGTCCACTTCCCTGGTTAGCTCATTTATATCAGTGTGCAGTTCACGCATTTTACCGACGACGGCGCCGTGATAATTCTTGAAGCCAGCCTTGATGTCCGCCAGCGCCTGGATAGCGGCATCAGCTATTTCCGCCGAGGGATGGGCACTGGAGGCCGCCCGCTGAATGGTCTCAATGTCTTTCTTTACCTGCGTATCCACGCGGCCGGATTCCTGCGCATCCACGACCTGTTTTTTAGTGGTGGTCGCCTGCTGCTCAATGGGCCGGGTATAATTTTCCGCCGTCGCCTCCGCCTTGATCTCCTGGCGCTGCTGTTCGGAAAACTGCTTGTTTTTTTCCGCCGCGCGCTTGGCCTCATCCTCGGCATCTTTCAGGCCTTGCAGCTTTACACGTGCTTCCGGGGTCTGCGTGGCTTGATATTGGCGTAGCTGTTTTTTGAGGGCGGCTGACTGGGCTTTCGCCTTCTCAAGTTCCGAACCAGCCTCATTTAGGTCTTTTTCAGCGTAAGACCCTGGTAAATTGTGTGCAGCTACTATTTTTTTTCGATCATATTTTTCCTGCGCCTTATCCACCGCCACGCCCGCTTTGTCTATTTTCTCCAGTTGCGCCTCGGGTGAAACTTTTACCGATTCATTGTGCGACTCCAGCGCCGCGCGTTTTTGCAGGGCCTCAAAATATTTCTTATCCAACGCATCCTGCTGCGCCTCGGCCTCGGCGGCGGCTTTTTGCTTGGCCGCCAGATCCTGGTCCTGCGCCGCCTCATGATCCTGCTGCTGTTTATCCAGGTATTTTTTTTCAACGCCAGCGCGGGCTTCCGCCGCCTGTTCCGGCGTCATTTTGCCGCCAGCCTCGGCTTCCTGGATGCGCGCGATCTCCAATTCTTTTTGGGCGCTGGTGAGCGTGGCTTGGGCGCGCTCGATCTGTTTATAGAGATCGAGTTGCGATTTTAACTTGGAACTAAGGGTGTCCTCACTGTCGCCCACATGGTTTATATTATCCGCAAACGCCTGGGCGGAAGCTGCCGCATCACCAAACACCTTGAGTTGCGCGGTGATGTCTTCCAGAAAATCCGCGCTGGCGGCGGCCCTGCCTGTCTCATCCAGCTCCTTATTGAATTCCTTTAACTTGGAATAGCCTTCACTAATCGCCGCCGTCAACAGAATCACTGGACCGATTGGCCCAGCAAAAGCCGCGTGGATGGCGTGGCCCAAGCCCGGCACAATTCTATTCATCTCGCTGAAAAGGAGAAACTGCGCGCGATATTTACCAGTATGTTCCTCTGCGGCCGTGGATGCTTTTTGGGTTTCCTGGCTTAGTTCCCCAGTGGCCCCCTTTGCGCCACCGGCCGCCGCCTTAACGCCGTCCAGCTCCGCCGCCGCCGTGGTGCCACCATTGCCGGTCTGCTCCAGCTCGATCTGGAGTTTTAAGGATGCATCTTCGCCAGCCATATTTTTAGATCAGGGTTGAAACGGCCTTTTCCAAGGCTGGTTGAAAATCCACCGCGTTGAAAATTCTGGCCGGTGCAGCGCATTGCAGCCCCACTGGCGCGTCGGGACGCATATTCCGAAGACCCGGCTCTAAAGTTCTCGCGCCACGTCCTGTGACGAATTTCAGGCTTGGGGTTTTCAGGTTGGCGCACATGGTCAAACCAGCCTCCTTTCCTGAAGCATCTTTGCCAGACTGGCACGGGTGAAGCGGGGGCTGGCATTCGGGCCGGTGTCCGGCAGTTTTTCCGCAACGCGGTCAATTTCCCCGGCTTCGTGCAGGAAATAGATCAAATCCGGCGAGACGTGGAATAGCCGCTGAAGCTCAATACACCGCAAACTTTCCCGCTTTTGCGGCAAAATCAGGTTAATCACTTCCGGTAGCCCTAAATTGCGGGTTGCGCCGATGACCGCCAGCGGCCCAGTTGCCTTTTCCACCACGCAATGCGCCAGGATGCGAATTTCTTTCCGGGCTAGCCCGTTCCCAAAGTTGAACGCCCAAGGCAGTTCGCCGGATTCAATCAGGGCATTCAGCTTGAAACGGGAAATGTCCAGGCACTCTTCGACCGCCGCCGGATGCCACAGCGGCCGGCGCAGCAAATTGATCTTGATGACGGCCATGAGCGCGACGGGATTTATCATGCCATCCTCCTTTTTTGGAGAAACCTTGCGACGCTCGCCCTGGAAAACACCGTGAAACTGTGTGGCCCGTCTTTGGCGGCCGGCTTTTTGGTGACGGTGAAATTAGGCGCAAGATTATAGACGTGTTTCTGATCGCAGGATAACAGCCGCTTCAGTTCTGTGCTGCGAATGTCCCGCTTGGGCAGGATGAAGTTGATGACTTCCGGCAACTCAAGATTCCGCGTCGCGCCGATTCCGTCAAACGGCCCCAGTGTTTTTTTCATCACACAGTAACCCAAGACACGCGGCTCGCTGCGCCGCGCCCCGGTCGCAATGTTGAACGCCCAGGGAAATTCGCCATTTTCAATCTTCGCCATCACCTGTGCGCGCGACAGGTCAAAAAAATCCTCAATCGTCTTCACCTTCCAAAGCGGATGGCGTTTCAGGTTGGCCGTGATCACCAGTTTTAACGCGCCGGGATTCACGCGCTGACCTTTGGTTGTGCGGTTGCGTTGCGCCGTGCCTGGAGTTTGACAAACACGCGCCGGCCATCGGCTGACATCAGGCAGCGGGCCGGCAGCGGTTTTAATTGAACCAACCGGGCGAGCGATTCAGGAAGATGCTTGCGCCCTGTCACCAGGCGCGCGACGGTCGGCGGGCAATCTGGCATGGTGGCGAACTGCCGCCACGCCGCCCGCACGCTGCCGGTGGACAAAATCAATCGTTCCACCTGGCGCAATGCCTTGACCGTGAAACGCACACCAGCAATCGGCGAGCGCCGGCCGCAGTGGTGAAATTTGGTTTGCAGCCCTTGGATGCCCCGCTTGTCATACGCGCGCTGCCAGCGCCAGACCGTGGCCACGGAAGCGCCAACCGCGCGAGCGGCTTTGGCTGCGCCAATTTCCGGCTTCAATTGTAGGTAGCGCTGCAAGGCGGCGTGACGTTGGTTTATGGTTGTGTGGGCGGTGTGCATAATGACGAGCATGGGCCTCTATCCCATGCGCTCATCACTTGCGTCCGTTGGGCCATGAAGTTTTCACTTCCGGCTGAAAGCAACGCGCGGCCAGAGCCAGGCGCTGCTTTGAAACGGCTGTGGAGAAAATTAAAAAGTGTCGCCGCCTTGGAAACCAAGACGGCGACACCGCGAGCCAGGCACAGAGCCGCCGCCTTGCAAGGGAAGCTAGTGCCGTGGTCAAATTGAAAATTGCGCTGGCCGGTGCGACATGAAACCA
Source organism: uncultured Bifidobacteriaceae bacterium (assembly GCA_964444085.1). Lineage (GTDB taxonomy): Bacteria > Verrucomicrobiota > Verrucomicrobiia > Limisphaerales > UBA11358 > UBA11358. The sequence goes on from CAYUGC010000054.1 coordinate 8,004, forward strand.
CCACCGGCCAGCGGGTGAACGCGCCAATAAAACCACTGGGAGGAAACGACACAAAGCCCAGTGACTTAACCTGATCAGGCACAATTTTCACCAAAGTTTTCACAACTACGATTTTGTTTTGTTAAATTCCTCCACGGCGGCCGCCCATTCCCCGCCGTCCAAAAAAGGAAAATCTTCGCGCGCCAGTCGGCGGGCTGCGCGCATATCTTTCTTATGCGTGCCAATAATTTTGAGCAAAGCGGGCAGGCGTGATTTCCGATCCTTGGCCAAGGCTTCATCATGCGCGCGTTGGCGCGCGATCACGGCAACGGCCTGGACGCGGTTAAGACCGGCATCAATTTTCTCCTGGATAAGTTTTTCGTCGGCCTCTTCCTGGACGCGGCGGGCCTTTTCATCAGCCGCACATTTCAGAATATCTTGCTCGGTGGCATCCGCCGGCAGGCCGTAAATTTCAGCCAACTGCGCGCGGAGCTGAGCGTCTGTTTGGACCGGCGCAGTTTTAACGGCGGCTGTGGAGGTTTCTTCGGGTGGCATATTTTTTTATGGTTGATGGCTGATGGTTGATGGTGTTTGACTAAATGAGCATCAGCAGCCGACCGCACCTTTTTGGATCACGGGCATCTGGCCTGCGGCCTGGCAGAGATCGGGGAGGTTGTCCACCATCCAGGACTTGGCCGCCTCCGCAGACCAGTTCCGGGTTTGGGCCACATACGATTGCACATTGAGAAAAACCCGTTGCGGGTTAAAACTGGCCGTCTGCGAACCGTTCCCGCGAAAAGCGCATTTCAGCAAGCCATTGTCCACGTCTAGCGGCAATTTGAGCAACGTCGCGAGAAAAATTTTATTGCCGGGTGAAGTGTCCAGCGGCTGCTCTTGCGGCACGGGCGCTTTCGGCGACTCGGCGGTGATTCTGGCAAACAAGTTGGGTTCCGTTTCGCGGACTTGCGCCCAGGCGGCGTCCAGCGAAAGCCCTTGCTCACGAACAAGCCGCGAAACTTCCGCATTAAACACGGCGGCGGCTCGCGCTGGGGTAACACTTTCAGTGTCGAGTTGGAGGAGTTTGGAGAACATATTATTTTTTACAGGTTTTTATTTTCGTTATGGGTTTTGCGGCGAGATCAGATTGAATCAGTTTATGCAAACGGAGTGAGAGGCTGGCGCTAAACCGTTCGCCACGCCAACAACGGCCCAAGTGGCCGTGGGATACCCCTAAAGCCTTTGCATACCGAACAAGGTTAAGCTTATTCGGCCTGCCTTTTTTTGCGCCCGCACATTTCATCTTGTCCACTATGGACAAGATGAAGCCTAAATGTCAACCGCAAAAACGGGATTTTCTTTTTTGAAGGTCAATGCCGTTGTAAAATTCTGCGTGCCAAAGGCCAGCCTGCCAGAAAGAGAAAAGCTAATCTGCCGCCGCGTGCGAGTGGCCAGAGAACTGCGAGGCAAAACCCAGCAAGCTTGCGCTGATTTAACCGGCATTGAGCGCAGCACTCTGGCAAATTACGAAGCTGAAATTACACCAGTCAGATTTGATCAGGCAAAGCGCATCTGCTATCGGCTCAACATCAATCAGGTTTGGCTCGCGACGGGGGCAAACCCATACGCTCCTTATTTCGATTTAAGCCCAAATTTGGAGTTTTTAATCAAGCCGAATGCCTTGTTTAGTGAGGCTTTTGACACTGTTTTGAAGGAGCCAATTCAGAAGCAAATTGATGCGCTTGTCCAGTGGATCGGGGTCAAGGCATACTTTGCCGGGAAGTATGACGACGCAGTGCTAGACAGTTTGCACCTGGCTGGTGAAGACTCAGGCAGGGCGGCGGGTTTTTACGTTGAAAAGGTGATCAAAATGAAATTTCACCAGATGCCAGAGCAGTTCCGGCCCAAGTTCGCAGAGGCATTGCTGGCGGCGGAAAAATCATTCTTAAAACAGCACGGCAAAGACATTGAAAAACTGATTAGGGAGCGGCAAGAGAGGGACATCGCCGCAAACCATCCGTTGTTTGATAAAAAAACAGACTTGACGGATGCGGAAACATCAACCAGAATTGCCGAAGTGAAATCTCAATTGCCAAGTTTGCTGGCGCGGCTCAACCGGGCGACGAAAGAGTCCGGCAAGATGTCTGCGCTGGCGGATTTTTTGGGGAAAGCCTCTGGTCAGAAAGTCCCCCTTGCGAGTGTTTCACGTTGGCTGTCTGGTAAACGAGAACCAGGCGGTGAAATAACGCTCCTGATGCTTCGTTGGGCCGAGCAACAAGAGCGTCAAAAATAAAAAGCCCTGGCTGCTATCAACAGCCAGAGCCGAAAGGCCCAAACCATGAAAGACATCATCAATGAAAACCACGATTCAGAGCCGTAAAAACGGTAGTGTGCCCCGCACTCCCCGTCAAACCAAAAGCCTCCAATCCAAGCGCGCAGCGGGCACGGCAAAACAGGAAAACACCGTCTCGGTGGTATTCTTCAACCCGGATACTCATTTTGAATCCGATGACAAGTCTGTTCACACCGTTGTGGAGTTTCCCGAATCCGTCTTCCGGTGCATTGAGCAGGCGTGCAGAAAATTAAAAATCGGCTGGCAGGAATTTTTTGAGCAGGCCATGCGCGCCAAGCTTGAATCATCTGGAGTCCGGGCGGTGAAAGGGGGTGCGAAATGAGCGCCAAGGCCAAAAGTAAACCGGCCGCGCCGGCGCAGATCGAATATGCCGGCAATCTCATTGTGCAAAACTTTTGGGTAAAACTTGGATTCAGCCGGGAAGAGCTAGGCGCGCTGGCCAAGATCGCCGGGATATTTGCGCAGAAAAAACACCAGACCACCGGCAACGCCGCGCGCTTGGTTCTCACCACGGCGTTGATGCATTGGGATAAATTGGAGCCGCTGGCTTTTGCCGATGAAAAATATGCCGAGACGGAAGGCTTTGCCCACAAGGAATTATTCTGTGCCAAAACCATCGCCCACAAATTCAACCTGCCGAAGGCGGCAGTGAAAGGCGGTGCCAAATGAGCGCCAAGAGGACAATCCGCCGTGCTCGCACTTCAACCGCCGGCAAATCTAGTGGCAAAATGCTCAACGCAGATTTGATGGCAAAGATAGCTAAACTGCCAAGGGCCGAGCAGCTCTGGCTGGCCGATCAATTTGAGTTGGAAGCTTGTGCGATTCGGCGGCGGCTTGGCGGCATCAAACAACCCGATTTAATTCTTCAGAGGAATTAAAGCCAAATTGACACCACAAACAGAACGAAAGGATCACAGATGAAATTCACCACCCTTGAACGCAAGGCTCGCGCCGCAATCAAAAACCGGCCGGAGTTTCGCCGGCTGGAGCGCAAAAAATTGAGTATCGAAAAAAACTTGGCTGGCGGAAAAGTTTCCAAAGTCCAAGCGGGCGTTTTGCGGAAGCTAATTGGCTTGCGCCGGCGCCGGCTCGTAAACCGGGAAATTTACGGCTTGCTTTGCGTCAATGCCCCAGCTTGAACGCCGCCAGACAAATTCAACCGCCGGCCCTGGCAACATGGCCGGCGTTTTTTTGTCGGCAATCTGTTGACGGCGCGGCAATTCGTTTTTACAGTCAGCACATGAAGGCGCTGCTTTCACTAGTTTTCGGGCTGCTTGGCTTGGCGGCATTGGGGGCGGGTTTATCCACCGTCGAGGTCAACGGCAACACCTATACCAACATCACCAAAGCCTATGCCGGTGCGGGCGGGCGTATCATCATTCTTTACCAGGGCGGCGGCACGTCGGCCATGTCCGACAAGGTGCCGGCGGATTTTCTGGCCTCATGGAATATCAATGCGGAAGGGGCCAAGGCCGCGCAGGCGGCGGCAGCGGAAGATAATTTGGATCGTGCGATCGCGGCCGGCAGATTTCGCGAGGTTGATGGCGTGGTCTATGACACCCGCAAACCGCAGTCTGGCTGGGTAATGCTTGCCAATGTGAAGGTGATTCAAATCATTGATGACGGGGCCATCGTGGATGCCACGCCGAATGATTATTCTTCCCTGACGGCAATTTTTATAAAAAATTTATCGTCGCGCGTGGGGGACACGGATTTCATCACGTTTTGTGCCCGGCAAACCGGCAGCTACAGCTACATTAACAAGAAAGGCGATAGCCGCACTATTCGCGCTTACGATCTGGGCCGGGCTTGCGGGCGTTCGGAAATTCCAGAGGAAGTTTTGGCCGGCACCAAGGCATTCGGCACGCTGGCCGGCGGCGGCGAGCCGAAAACGGATGTTGTGGCACCGCTGCCGGACAGTGATAATTTGAGCGCTTCCGGTTCGGGGTTTTTCATTTCGGCTGATGGCTACCTGATCACAAATAATCACGTTGTCAGGAATGCGCACCGGGTGAAGGTGAAAACCGGCACGGTGGTTTTCCCGGCTACCGTGGTGCGCGTGGACAAGGATGCCGATCTGGCGCTATTGAAAGTGGAGGGACTGTTCAAGCCTCTGGGAATTTCAACCAATGATGCGCGACTTGGCGACGCGGTTTTTACGATTGGCTTTCCCGACATTGATTTGCAAGGCACGCAGCCCAAATACACCGATGGAAAAATCAGCAGCCTGGCGGGATTGATGGACGATCCAAACCGTTACCAGATCAGCGTGCAGGTTCAGCCAGGTAATTCGGGCGGCCCGCTGGTGGACACCGCCGGCAATGTCCAAGGCGTGATTGTTTCCCGGTTGGACGATTTTGCGGCGCTCAAATCAATGGGCAGCCTGCCTCAAAATGTGAACTACGCGATCAAGGGAAAAATCCTGCGCGATTTTGTCAGCCGGTCGCCGGAGATCAAGATCGCGCCAACGCTGCTGGCGGCCGGCCCAAACTCGGTTGTGCCAACCGTTCAACAGTCCGTCGCGATTGTTTTGGTCTATTGAGGAATTTTCCCGCCGCCGGTTCCCGCTCCGCAGTTTGGCTGCCACGGCCTTGCACTGGCCCGGCACCGGCAATGCAGCTTGCCCGCAGATCGGCGGCAGAATCGGTGCCAGGGACGCCCGGCGCGGCCGGCGCGGTGGCCAGATCGGCGGCTTCCCTTGGCATCATCACCGGGCCGGTTGGCTGGATCGGCTGGAATTGGCACCGGCCAAGCGCCGTGCGGAATGGTTGAAAAGATCAAAAGGCCTCTGCACCCTGCACCCCTACTTGTCCACGGTGATTCTGTCGGGATTGGGGGTGCAAGGCGTCAAATCGTTGGCTTTTTTGCGTGTTTTTCTCTGCACCCTCAAACCCGACAAGCTTCAGGAAACCCAACATTTGAAAAGCGGCTTAATACTGCGCAAACCCTTTATTTCCGGGCTATTCCGCCCTTTTACGGGCTTTTCAGGGCTTTGGCCGAAAGGCGACAACATTGCCGTGGCTCTTCAGACGGGGTGAAGGCTGGTGCGCGCGACGGGAGTTGAACCCATAACCTTCGGCTTCGGAGACCGACGCTCTATCCAGTTGAGCTACGCGCGCAGAAAAGCGCGGCGCCCATTATGCGCGGTTTGCGCGGCGCGGCAAGCAAGATTGCCGGCCAGTTTCCGGACGATTGTGATTTGCCGAAAAACTCGACCGACGGACTTTTTGCGGTAGATTGGCGCACGTTTCATGCACGAGACCGACAGCCAGGAAGATTCGACCCTGACGCCGACGCTGCCCGCCGCCGCGAGCCAGCGGACCTACGGCGTTTTCCGCAACGCCGATTTCACGCGCTACCTCATCGCGCGCTTCATCGCGGCGCTGGGGATGCAGATGATGGTCACGGCGCTGGACTGGGAACTTTACAAGCGCGCGCACTCCGGCCTCGCGCTCGGCTTCGTCGGCCTGTCGCTGATGATTCCGATGATCCTCTGCACACTGCCGGCGGGACAGATCGCCGACCGGTTCAACCGCAAAAAAATCATCCTTGGCTCCACGCTGCTGCTCGGCGGCGCGAGCCTCGGCCTGACGCTCACCTCCGCGTTCATCGCGCTGGGACAAAATCTCGCGACGTTTCAGTTTTTTGCCTACTCGCTCCTCGTCGTCATCGGCATCGGGAGAACGTTTCTGTGGCCGGCCAGCGCGGCGTTCGTGACCGCGCTCGTCGCGCGCGAGGAACTGCCACGCGCCATCACCTTCAACAGCGGCGCGTTCCAGCTTTCCTGCGTGCTCGGCCCGTCGGCGGCGGGCGTGATCATCTGGCTCACGCACGGCGCGTGGCTGGTGTATGCCATCAACGCGCTGTTCGCCCTGACTGCCATCACACTCATTGCCGGCATCAAACACGAACACAAGCTGCCGCCGCGCGAACCCGTCACGCTCAAGAGCCTCATCACCGGCTTCGATTTCGTGTGGCACAACAAAATCATCCTCGGCCTTATCTCGCTGGACATGTTCGCCGTGCTACTGGGCGGCTCGGTGACGCTGCTGCCGATCTTCGCGGAGGAAATCATCCCGCTGCACGGCGGCGCGGAAGGCGTGGGCCTCGGCCTGCTGCGCGCGGCGATTCCCGTCGGCGCGATCGTCTGCGTGTTTTTCCTCGCGCACCGGCCACCGCTGCAAAAAGCCGGGCGCGCGATGCTGCTGTGCGTCGCCATTTTCGGCGTGGCGACGCTGTTGTTCGGCTTGGCGAACCGCCAGTGCCTCGGGAAATTTTTCCCGGTGCCAGATGGACTGTGGTTCTGGCTCGCGTTCGGGCTGATGGTGTTGAGCGGCGCGGTGGACAACGTCAGCGTCGTGGTGCGCGCGACCATCGTGCAAATCCTAACGCCGGACGAAAAGCGCGGGCGTGTCTCGGCGGTGAACAGCCTTTTCATTGGCACGTCGAACGAACTGGGCGGCGCTGAATCTGGCTTTACTGCACAATGGTTTGGACCAGTCGCCTTTCAAATTCCAGAGAGCAACCCTGCATACATCCAGGCAATGGCATCCGGCGCAATAATGTCCACGGTGTTCGGCGGGCTTGGGACACTGGTGGTGGTGCTGGTCGTGGCTTGGATGTGGCCGGAAATCCGCCGCTACGGCAAGCTGGCATAGCCATCGCCGCAAAAAGCACAAACGAAAAATTCAGCCGGCACCATCCGTGAATTCGTTTTGATTTTGTGCCTTTTGCGTTTTTTGGCGGCTCGCCTTTAATTGTTTCCATTTGACGTGGCGGGCAAAGCGGTTTTTCATTCCGGCATGAAAAGAATTTTGTTCGCCGTTTTGCTGACCGTCTTCACCGCCACCGTCGCCGTCCGCGCACAGGACAGCGGCACCCAGCAGCAGATTGATAAAATCTTCGGCATGATCCAGGACGTGCAAGCCGCGCAGGAATTGCAGGCGAAAAAAATGGCCGCGCTGGAGCAGGAAATTACCGAGTTGCGCGACAAGGTCAACACGCCCGCCGCCAATCTCGACAACGCCAGCGCCGCCGACCTGAAGAACCTCGCCGAAAAGGTGCAGGAGATTGACCGGAAGCGTGCCGCCGACCGTGAACTCATTCTCAACCAAATCAAAGACCTCGGTAAATCTGTCGCCGGTGCGCCGGTGAAGCCCGTCAAGAGCAAGGTCACGCCGCTGCCGCCGGTGGACGACACGCCCGCCGCCGGCACGCCGCAGACGGGGCATAATTACATTGTGCAGAAGGGCGACACGCTGCCGGCCATCGCCAAGGCGTATCGCGAGCAGGGCGTGAAGGTGACGACGACACAAATCCTCAAGGCGAACCCCGGTCTGGACGCCAACAAAATTTTAGTCGGCCAGAAAATCTTCATCCCGGATGCGAACGCGAAGTGAGCGCCGCCGGATGCCCTGTTATCCGCGAGATTGGTTAAGGCAAATCGTCGCGCCGCTTTGGTCGAACCAGATTTGCTTCACCGCCCGCGCAAAAACGTGTCTGCGAGCGGGCCTTTTTCCGTCTGCATCACCGTGCCGGGCGCGATGTGGTGGCGCGTGAACCAGCCTTCCTTCGTTTCCAGCACGAACCGGATGTCGTCGCGCGCGGCGACCACGGAATTGGTGTCGTTCTGTTCGAGGTGGTGAATTTCCCGAATGGTGCCTTCGGTGGTGATGTAGGCGGCGGAGATGGACTCAGGGCAGTTTTTCATCCAGAAACTCGCGCGCTGCGGCACCGGCAGCACGAACAACATCGCGTCTGTCTCTTGAATGTTCGTGCGGAACATCATGCCGGCCATCTCCTGCTCCTCGGTCAGCGCCAGCTCGGCGTCGAGCATCTCCGCACCGAGATAAATTTTCATTGTCGGCAGTTTCGGCTGCGCGTGCTTGGGCAGCAAATCGTCCACTGACTGCGGCGGATTCAGCGTGGTGGACGCGTCCGGCCTGGTGCAACCGGCGAAAATCGTCACGGCCAACAGCAGGGCAAAAAGGAATTTCAGCTTCACACGGCCAATGTGCCGGACTCGCGGCGGGTTTTCAATGGCGCATAATTTTCTTGGTAGGGTGGCGCTGCTGCGCCGCCTTTTGGCTGACCGGCAGGTCAGACCTGCCGATTATCGCAAGCCGCCGACAACAAACCGCAAATAGCCAACAGTCCCGGCCCGCGCCGGCGGATAGACTTTGACTGGATGGCAGGAAGGATTATTTTGTTCTCGTTGTGACAACCAATGCAAAGCCCGTTTCGCTCGTCCGGCTGGACGAATTGCCGCCGCGCGTCTGCGCCGTGGTGCGCAGCGTCACGACCGACGACGAGGACACGCAGCGGCTCAAGACGCTCGGCGTCTGCGTCGGCCGACGCCTTGAACTCGTCCGCGTTGGCGATCCGCTTATCCTGAAAATCTTCGGCTCGCGCCTCGGCCTGTCCGCCGAACTCGCCGCGCGCGTCACGGTGGAAGTCTGCCAGCCCGGCCATTGCGCATTGCGCGAAGAGAATTGTGCATGAGCGCCTGCCATGACACTGAGCCGGAAGCCCCGGCACATTCCCATCACGCGTTCACGCTCGCGCTTGTCGGCAATCCCAACGCCGGCAAAACCACCTTGTTCAACGCGCTCACCGGCCTGCGCGCCAAGACGGCGAATTTTCCCGGCACGACGGTCGAGCGCAAAGTCGGCCGGCTGCACCTCGACCACAAGCAGATTGTCGTCGTGGATTTGCCGGGGCTTTACAGCCTCGATAGCAAATCGCCGGATGAAAAACTCGCCGCCGACGCGTTGCAGGGAAAACTGGAGCACACCGCGCCGAACGCCGCGCTCGTTGTCGTGGACGCGACGAATCTTGAGCGGAATCTTTTTCTCGCCAGCCAGATTTTGGAGCTGAAAATTCCCGTCGTCGTGGCGCTGAACATGATGGATATGGCGCGGCGCGACGGCATCCACATTGACGTGGTGAAGCTGCGCGAGGAACTCGGCTGCGTCGTGGTGCCCGTTTCTGCGCGCAATGGCGAGGGTGTTGAGGAATTGAAGCGCGAACTGGACCGGCTCGTGAAAGGCGCGATGCCGGAGGCCGTGGATCACGTTGACCCGAACTGCGCGGGCTGCACCGGCTGCACCTTTCAGGCCCGCTACGAATGGACGGAGCAGATTTCCACGCGCGTCATGGACTCCGCGCTCATCCAGCGCTCGGCGTGGACGGATCGCCTGGACGACTATTTCACGCATCCCGTCACCGGCGTGGTGGTGTTTCACGTCGTGATGCTGGCGCTGTTTGCGTTGATTTTCTGGGCGGCGCAAATCCCAATGGAGCTGATTGACCATTTGTTTGCCGGCATCAAATCGTGGACGGTCTCCATTTTGCCGGCGGGCGATTTGCAAAGCCTCGTGTCGGATGGCGTCATCGGTGGCGTTGGCGGCATCCTGGTTTTCCTGCCGCAGATCTGCATTTTGTTTTTTGCGCTGTCGCTGCTGGAAGATACCGGCTACCTGTCGCGCGCCGCGTTTGTGATGGACAAAATCATGCGCAAGCTCGGCCTGCCGGGCAAAGCCTTCGTGCCGCTGCTCTCGGCGCACGCCTGCGCGATTCCCGCCATCATGTCCACGCGCGTCATCGAAAATCCGCGCGACCGGCTGGTGACAATTCTCGTCACGCCGCTGATGGCTTGCTCTGCACGCATCCCGGTGTATGCGATGGTAACGGCGCTGCTGTTTCCGCACTCGCCATTGAAAGCCGCGCTGGTTTTCACCGGCGCTTACGCGACTGGTGTGGCGGCGGCGCTTTGCATGGCGATGATTTTCCGGCGGACGATTCTGCCGGGCGAAAGCAAGCCGCTGATGATCGAACTGCCGCCGTATCGCGTGCCGGGGCTGCGTGTGGCGCTGCTGCACACTTACGACCGCGCAAAAATTTTCGTAAAGCAGGCCGGCACCATCATCCTCGCAATTTCATTGGTTTTGTGGGCGCTATCGTATTATCCCAAATCCAGTCCGCCAGCGGCAGCCGTGGCGATGACCGCCCAGGCCACGCAATTCGAAAAATCCGGCGACACGAACCAGGCGGCTCAATTGCGCGACACCGCCGGCCACCTGACCGCGCAGAATTCGCTGCAAAACTCCTTCGCCGGAAAGATCGGCCACGTCATCGAGCCGGTCATCGCGCCGCTCGGTTACGACTGGCAGATTGGCATCGGCATCGTCAGTTCGTTTGCCGCGCGCGAAGTCATTGTCTCGACGCTGGCGATTGTCTATGGCGTGGGCAAGGACGCGGCGGAAAGCAACCAGTCGTCGCTTTACAGCACGCTGCGGCAGGCCAAACGCACGGACGGCACGCCGATTTTCAACACGGCGACGTGCGCGAGCCTGCTGGTGTTTTACATTCTCGCGGCTCAATGCCTCTCAACCACGGCGGTGGTGCGGCGCGAGACGAACAGTTGGAAATGGCCGCTGTTCCAGATCGCCTACATGA
>CAYUGC010000055.1:0-18696 GCA_964444085.1 uncultured Bifidobacteriaceae bacterium
CTTGCGCAAGGTTAGATTCGATGCGAAGCCAGCCATATTTTCGCGGTTGCCCGAATACAATGTAAAACTGTTTGGACACCTGCGTTGTCCAGTTGGTTCCGCCCTTTGTAAAATTATATTCCACGGTTGGCTGATAGCCAGATTCCGGTGCTGAAAAGTGGAACTCGTCCTGATTTTCAACAAGGCCACCGTCTGGAATACTCATGCGGAATGACCAATTTGTTGCCCCCTGAAACGGCGGTTTGATTTGGCTGATTTCCAATTGGCCTGTTGAGCTAGGCTGTTTCTGTAAAAAATCCACACGAACAGGAATGCTACTCTTCGATAAACGAACCCACACATCTGGCCGCATCCCGTTGTCAGAAGTGATTAGCTCTACGCCTTGTTTTTTTTTCCGCAGATAGAAAGCAACTGGTTCTATCGAGCTGGCTTGAAATGGATTTCCTCCATCGTAACGGAAACTATCAGGTGTTGATCGTGAGGTGTAATAACCATTCTTACTAATTGAAACCGACAAAGTAGGACCAGCCGCCCCAATCAATGAAAATAAACCTTCAGCGTCACTCTTTACATTCATTGATCGGCTGCCATTCTCGCTTGGTGTTTCCATCCAGTGAAAAGTTATATTCGCACCTGCTACCGGGTTGGTGTTTTCATCAATAACTTTCCCGTAGAAACTAATAGGTCTTTGCCAGTCAGCCAAGATCTGCTGTTGTAGATTCGTTACTTCTGTTAGAGTTGGACGATGAGAGGCTTTCGTGGCTGATGGAGTGCTGGCTTTTTGGGATTGCTCTCCCATCTTTGGTGGTTCTACAGTTGGATTTGTTAATGAGTTTTTCAACGAGACCGCCATTGCTGGTAACCCAGATTTCGATTTCTCCTCTGGTGCTCGATGCATCAATAGCAGCCATAAACACACGGCCAATATGACACCGCAAAAGATTAAGATTCTAGCTCTCATGGATTTATTGATTTAAGGATTTGGATGTAATAGGGCCGAGTTGTTTGGATCGGCCATGTCCATTGTGCGCTATGGTCATCAAAGGATGTGTTGCTGAAATTAAAATGTGTATGAAGATCAATAGCTGATTGAATCACACCATGCAGTGATTCTGGCCCGCTCTGACCAATCGGCAAGGTGAGAGAACGTGAAACCATGGCGCGTGATTCTTCCGGGTCAGTGACCAGATAATTGAACCCGATTAAAGGATCGTAGTAGCTGTTAGTTCCATCGTAAAAATAGTATGATGTATCGAAGTAGATTGAAGGCTTGAGGAATTCTTGATCTTTCACCCAAACATCCAAAACAGGGTCTTGCGGATTGTAGAAATTCACGATGTTTCCGGTTAGATTAGTATAGGCCCCTTGATAACCCATCGGTTGCCATGCGGGCGACGGAGCGCGGCCAAGCAAATCAGGGTCATTCGCGGCGTTCACATCGTAGGCACTGTTGGGCAAGGCACCTTGTGTCAGAATGTAGGTGTCAAATGAGAGGCCATACTTGAGCGCCTCGCTTACCACTGTGTTGCCCTGACTGTGGGCAATGATATTCCGGCGATAATCTGGGAAGCGAGAGCGCAAATCGTCCATGTAAGAGGTGAATGCCGTGCTCGCCTTGTAACCTTGAAGCTCGCTTTCGTTAAAAACAGCCGTGGTCAGCGGGCTTGGCAACGGGGTGAGCAGATTGCATGGCCATTTTACCGTAGAAAATCTGCCCTGATAGCCCGCCCAATACAAACGCTTGAACACTGTGTCGCCTTGCTGCAAACAGTCCCAGGGACGCACATTGATGCCATGAACCAGAACAATCAGGTTGGTATCATCGCCCAAACCGGAAGCGATGGCCGGTTGCACCACCTCAACCGAACTCGTCCAACTGCTTTTTGCTCCGCTCGTATTGTCGGTGATGACCGCCCGCTCATAAAAATCCTTCACGTCATGTAGGTCTAGCCAGATGCCGGTTTGCACCACCGTATTACTGTTGGCATCCATGACTGTCAGCACCAGTTCGCCGCTGCCGATGCCCGCGCCTTCAAACAGAAAATACTTGTTCGCGTTGTTCGTGAAGAAGTTGGCGGGAAAAGTGTAGGCTTGGCTGGGCGTCACCCGCGCAAATTTGTAGCTTGGGTTGGAAGAAGTCGAGCCAGAGGTTTGAGCGGTGGCGATGTTGGCGTCCGTCAGATAGCCGATGCCGCCGTTGGTTTCAACCGATTGAGCAAGATTGATGGCCGGATTATCACTGCTGACATTCCAACTCAAGGTGACTTGATAGCCAGCATTGGTGAGAGCTGGCACACCGCAAATCCACAACCGCGCCCAATCCTCCAAGTCGCGTGGTGACATGATATTTTGATTCAGGTAATCACAAGTTTTGGGTGTGCAGGGTAAATCTGTACCGGGGTCGCCGGGGTAGTAAGCCCAATCGCAATCATTGTTCACCCAAAAGAGAAACGGCGAATTCTGCGAGGTGGCATCTGCGCCGTTCCAAGACAAATCCATGTTGCCGTCATGATTGGCATCCACATTGAGCGAGACGCAATGCACAACGCTGGTGCCTCGTTCGCCGGTGTCGAGGTCGGGCATCGTGACCAGTGCGACATCACCGGGTTCCGTAGCAAAGAAATTGCCATAATGCGAAAGAATGCCGGTGGTGTTGGTCGTCACATTGCCGCTGCTGTCCAGCTTGTAAGCTTTGTCGAAGTATTGGCCGAGATAGGCATGAACATCGGAATATCCGTTCTGCACCGCCAGTTTGGCATAGCCGGCTATGGTCAACGAAGTGCCGACGCCTGCCATCAAATGTGAATTGCCTGCATTGGCTGGCGAAAATCCCGCCTGTCCCGGCAGGGTTTCCCATGGCATCCAAACATCATTGCTCCTATAGCCGTCATTGGGATTCCAAAAATCATATTCTACCGTCTGAAACTGCGGTTGGGCGGTTTCGGGATAAACAAGCTGAATGTTTGCGTTGGTGCATGACAGGGTGTCATTCAGTCTCAAATAATCCGCGCTAAACTCTCCCGGCCCGAAACCTTGCACCACGATGGCGGACAAAAACGGCAGACCATAATAGTTCCGGGCGCTCGCATTGATGAAACAATGGTCGGCGCTGCCATTAAATGACAAGCCGAAATCGGCGAGATTGTTCTGGGCATAGTTGCTGGTCAAGATTTTGTTAGCGGCGATCCATTGAGACGCATCCACGCCAAGAACCGCAGTAAAATTGTCGCCGTTGAATTGATACGGCAGTGGATTCAAATTGACCTGCACCGGATTAAAATTATCCGAGTTTGTGACCCAGCCATCTGCGCTCAAGGCGCTGGCATCGAAGACAAAATTACGGAAAAAACAATTCAGCTTGAACGGCGCAGTCACATCGGTCAACCACGTCTGGCCATGTTGGTTTAATGTGATATTCCCGGCAAGGTTGTAGCTGGAAACCACATAATTTGTGTCCGAGATCACCACGGCGTTTGCCGAATCTTGGACAAGGGGATTGGCGTTAAATAACTGGCTGACGGATGCCGCCCTCAGTTGATATGTCAAATTTTGCTTTAACTGCCTTCTGCCGTCGTAAAACGGCATCACGGCTGACTGAATGTTCCAACGGTCGCCCCCACTGGCGGCCCCGCCAGCGGCATTGACGGCCTGCACATACCAGTAATAGTAAGCTCCCCCATAGCCATCCACGACTGGTGCCAGCCATGCCGCCGGCACCGGAAAGATGCCATTGGTAATGCTGGAAGCCGGAATGAAAAAACTTGTGTCATAGCTTGAATCGCCATGATTCTCGGCATAAATGTCACTCCGGGTTAGGCGCAAACCCGCCATACTCGCCGACAATTTGTCAACCGCCAGCCAGACCGAACCGTCAGGCGCTGATATCACGGAAAGGCTTGGCATCTGCTGGACTGAGTCCGGCTCCAGCCATTGTTCGGTGCTGGCGGAAACTCCGCCTGAATAATTCGCCTGAATGGAATAGTGGGCGTAAATGGTTGGATTAACATTGTCATAGGGAAGAAGTGTTTGCGGGTCATGAATACTGGTGGTGTCGGCAGAAACATTGAAGGTCTGGCTTACGACATCGCCCATGAATGGCGGATAATAATCCCGGCTGACCGTGTAGCTTGTCACCGGCCCCGGCGAGGGCAACCAATTCATGGTTGCAGTGCTGCTTGCCCCATCAAGACTCACCGTGAAGTTTTGCGGTGCTGGTGGCGTATAAAAATTAGTTGGATTCCAGCCGAATTGAAACTTCTGCAAATTGTTCCAGCCGTCGCCCGCTGGATTGCCGTAAGGGTCAACGACGTTCGTTCCGAAGTATTGTTGTTGCCACCAATTTGGCAGACCGCTGCCATCGCTCGCCCATGATTTGAGTCGGATATAAAGATTGGTCGCCTGATTGCTCGGAAGAAACGGCAACGCCGTCCAGTTGGTCAGTTCCGAGCCGTAAACAAACAATCCGGTGGAACCCCAATTCGTCGTCGCCAGATCGGTGTTGGTTTGGATTTCGTAGGGCACATCGGCAAGGGTGTTAGAGGCCAGTCCGGTGAGGACATGGTTCGTCAACCCCCATTGGCTGATCCAAAGATTAGTGCCGTAGTCTGGCGTGGGAATTGAAAGATCGGGCACTGCCGTGCCGGACGGCATGGGCACGTCCATCTCCATGCCCATGGTTCTCATCGAGGAACGCATTTGCGTCACTTCGGTCTGGCTGACCAAATCCACCACGGCGTTGGCTTGTGCGGCCAAAACGCCATCTACAGTGTCATACCCCGTCCGGTGCCGGTTCACCGCCGTCAAGCCGGCGGTGCCATCGGCCAAAAACACATTGTCGGAAAGGGCGTAAATCGGAATGCTCTGATCCAGCGGCGCGCAGGGCATGGGCAAGCTGAAGCCGTTGGAAGTAATCAGCCAGAACGTGCCGGTCAAGGGCAGGTCTTCATGGGCGATGAGCGACAACCCCTGATTTTCCGCCGTCACTTGGACGATGGAGTCCGGCGCAACAGACTGCGCGTTCACGGTGCAAGCAAGGCCAAGAATTACCCCTGCCAGAGCGGCATATTTTTTCCTCATAAGATTCCAACTGACGGCGCCCCAGTTCTAATGCAAATGCTGGCGTTTGCAAACAAAAATAGTGCGCGTGTGTTTTCCGATGTTGAGACGATCACTATACCAGCAAATTTTCCCGAAAATAAATTCCCCAATATATGCGCCCCCCCCCCCCCAGCCGTGTAAATAACAAAATCACATTGCTGCTTAATGTGATATGCAAAATGCTCGAAAATTTCGTGAGGATTTTTCTACAAAAGCGAAAAAGCCTGTCGCACGCTTTACAGACCTTGGAAAAGATGTGCGGCAGGCGTTTTCACCGCCGCTGAAATTCGCATGAGGGCATCAACTGAAATGGTTTTCTCGGCACGCTCCACTTCGCCGATGTATTTGGGATTCAGGCTCGCCGCTTCGCCAAGCTGCTCTTGGGTCATTTTCGCCTTTTTGCGATATTGACGAATGACCTGTCCGAACATTTTTCGATATGCGGGATGCGATGCCACACCCAGAAATGTAGCGGATGGGGACGAACACTAAACCAGCTATGGCTGGTATTTTGTTCTTGCATTTTTTCTGCTCCTGCCCGATTGTCGGGGCAATATGAATGCGCCAATTAAATTTCTCCGCCGCATCGGTGATGACCCGCACGCCAATGGGGCGAAAAGCTCCGGCTGTTCCGGTTGCCCCGACATTTGGGAACTCGACAACGGTGATTTCGCCGTGATCGGCATAGACATTACGGCGGCTGCTGCCGAGTTGCCGCCGTCTGCTGGTTGTGGGGCAGATGAACGGATTGTCCGTCTGCCACGCAGCCTGTTGGTGAATGCCAAGCGCGACATTCCCGACCGCCTCTAGCATTGTTTCTTGCCCTCATGTTAAAATGAGGGGCATGACACAATGGTTTGCTGAAAATTGGTTCAATCTTTTTAGCGCCGTCGGCATCATCGCCGGTTTGTGGTTCACTGCTTTCTCATTACGCTCTGACGTAAAGACGCGACAAGTTGCCAATCTGCTCACCATCACTGCAAACCACCGCGAAATCTGGAAACAACTTTTGGACAATCAAAAGCTGGAGCGTGTCTGCGATGCGAATGCTGACACGTCAAAGCAGCCGATAACAGACGCGGAGCGGGTCTTTGTCACCTTGGTAATTCTCCACGTCAACAGCGTGTATTACGCGATGAACGGACAGTTGGTCGTCAAATATGAAGGCTTGCGTCGGGATATTTCAGAATTTTTCTCCCTACCAATCAAAGGGTGTTCGCTCAACGACTTTCCGATAATCAATCGGACAAAACCAAATCGCACCAAGCGGGTCGCGGGTGACTTCTTCAATCGTTGAAAGACAGACCTGGGTGAGAATGGGCGGATTGTTTTGCAGCAGCCGTTCCGCCGTGTTGTTTCGACGCTCGGCAGTTTTGAACACCATGAGGACGCGAAACGGAAATTCTTTGAAAGCGGAACGAGCGGCACCGTTACGAACGGCAAAGCCGCCGGATTTGTAATAATCAAAATAGCAGCCAGCGCGAGCAATGAGGACTTCCTGAATTTCGCTGGAACGATCAACTTCAAGAAAAAATGTGTGTTCAAATTTGCTGCCGTCGAGTTCTGTTTCGTGGATACGAATGAAGCCATCGGGTTTTACGAGAATTTCCGGGCCATTATTGCCGGAGCGATACACCTTGAATTCATTCAAAAGCGGCCATGTGCTGAATTCGGCGATTGCAAAGCCCGCCGCTGATTTGATGGCGGCATGAAATGCGGTCTTCACGTCCATCACTTCAAGCTCATGGCGGATTGTGAGGTCGCTCACTCGTGCGCGCCGGTCAAGCACTGGCAGATCAAACGCCGGGTATTGAGTCAAAACACCATGCTCCTGAAGCAATCCCAAACCTTTACGGGATAAATACAGGGTGGACAACCCATTAAACCCGTTTTCGGGCAAGGGAGCGGTCACGCTCCCGCGCCACCCGTGTTGCACCCGTTCAAGGACATACTTTGTCCTTTACCGTAACCCGTCCGTGGGTGAACCCGTTGGGGTCGCGTGAGCGACGAGGGAGGTTTTTGGCGAGCGCGGCTTCCATTGAAAATGTCAGCAGCCGCGCGAGCCATAAAACCGACCGAAGTCGGGGATGGCGCAAAATCCAAAACTGCGACAAAACAACTGTAAATACAGGATGATTTGAAATCGCTACCCCTCCCCATGTGGGGAAGGGTGTGGGGATACCCTGTTTAGACCGGATTTTCATCAAAATGAGTTCGAACTTTGTCCAAGAGCCACCGCCATTTTCAAAACCCCTGAATCATCAGGGGTTTCTTTTTATCTCTTCATTTAGCCGTTGGGGGCAACAAGCCCACCCTTCTTTGGGGCGTATTGGCCGTGCCCGGCCGATTGCCGGTCGGCGAATCAGTAGGTAAACTGCCGGCGTTACGAGAATCCAAGTTGCATTCAGGTTTACAGGGAAACCACTTCTATAGTTGATGATTCGTCCGGCTTTCGGTTAAATCCTCCGCTCGACTTTGCCAATTTAGCACATGAAATACATAACGATTCTTCACGCGAACTTGAACTACGCGTATCTGCCCGAGCGCCGGTATGAGTTCGTCATCCGCAATAGCTACGAGCTGATCTTCGACACCTTTCGCGAAAAGCTGCCGAAGGATAAATACGTTTTTGAAGCGTCCGGCTACACCATCGAGCAGATGGCCATCAAGACGCCCGACGTGCTGGAGAAGCTCAAAGCGGCGATCAAGAGCGGCCAGTGTGAATTCATGGGCTCGCCTTACGCGCACCCGATGCTGCCGAATTTCCCGGAAGAGGACGGCACCTGGTCCATCCGTTTTTCGAACGAGGCTTACAAGAAATATCTCGGCATGGTGCCCAAGAGTTTTTGGAATCCGGAATGCGGCTGGCGCAGTTACGTCAAAAACCAGGTGCTCAACAACGGCTACAAATACCTGCTCCAGGAATTCGAGCAATACAGCCGCTCCGTGGACGCCGCCGGCCAGCCGCTCCGCCCGGAAATCCACGCGGTTGAGAAGATTGACAATTCCAAGTTCTACAATTTCGAGTTCAAATACGATCTGCCCGGCGACGAGCGCGGCATCCATTTCCCGTTCAAGAACGTCGAAGGCTTGAAGGGCAATCCGCTGCGCATCTATCTCCGCACCGACCGCATCGCGGTATTCGGCGTGCGTTATTTCATGAGCCACCCCGGCCACAGCCTGGAAAAATATCTGGCGCTCATCAAAAAATATTCCGCGCAAAAGCCCGGCGAACCGGAAGGCGCGATGCTTATTTACGCGGACGACGCGGAATACGTCGGCACGAACGCGTGGTATAAACTGAAATATTGCAACGACCCCGACCAGATTTTTGAGAAGATGCCCGACGCGCAGGAGAAGCTCATCGCGCTGGTCAACGGCGTGCGCAAGCTCGGCCAGATGACCACGTTCGCGGACGCGTGCAAAAACGTCCCTGCGCTCGAAGACAAGATCACGTTCGTGGACAACATGGCGTGGCACGGCGGCCAGGCGTCCAACTGGTCTGGCACGCCGATGGCGCGGTTGCTCCGCCCGTGGCAGGACCTCGTCCGCGCCAAGCTGAAGAAGGTTGAAAACAAGCTCGCCCCGGAAATCGCGAAGAAGGTCTGGTTCCATTTGACCAATTCCTACAATTCCGACGGCCAGTGGCCGCCGACGACCAAGGCGTCGCCGCACATCATTTATCCGTTCAACTACAAATACAACTTCGAGAACCTGCTCATGGCCGAGACGCTGCTCGGCGGCGTGGACCGCTCGAAGATTCACGCCGACCCGCGCCAGACGATGAAGGAAATCTTCACGATGCAGCAGGACCTGGTTTTGGAAAAGGCCGACAAGCTGCTGAAGTCCGGCAACGCCAGGCAGAAGAAAAATGCCGCGTATGCCAAGGAACTCATCAAGCGCTCGCGCGATGTGAGTAGCGTGCCGCCCGGCACCAAGGTGCTCTATCCGTCCGAATACGAAGTCCGCGCCGACGCGCTCATCGAGGCGCGAAAATTGGTCGGCGGCATCATCGTTGCGGGCGACAAGTAAGCAAACGGTTGTTTCTCTTCGGGTGCCTTGCAGGATTCTGCAGGGCACCCGTTTTATTTTCCAGAGGTACAACCGTTCGGTTTGCAAAGAAACTGGTTTCCGAGTTGATGGCCTGGCAGCCTTCCTATTAGTCCGCAGCAGACGCCGCAAAATACCTTCGCCTGCTGACCGGCTTTGTCGTTGCCGCCGAGAAGAATCATCGCCAACATTGCCGCGTGCCTCATCCGCCCACCATCGCCAGCAGCAAGCACGCGCGCATCACCGCGCAGGTCGCGGCTTTTCAAGGCCGGACGCTGGACGCGCGCTACCTCGGTTATTTCGACTGCTTCAACCGCCAGCTTTTCTACGAGGCGCACGATGTGCTGGAGGATTTGTGGCTCGCGGACCGGCACGGCGCGGATGGCAATTTTTTCAAGGGCCTCATCCAGCTCGCCGGCGCGTTTGTGCATCTCCAGAAAAACCGACTGCGTCCCGCTGCCGCTTTGTTCCAGCTTGCCGCCGCCAATCTTGGCCAATATCCCGCGCCCCACGCGCAACTTGATGTGGCCGGCGTACAGCAATTCATCGCCGGCTGGCTGAAACAATTGCAGCAGCACGAATTTTCCGTCAATCCGCTCACCGCCGCGACATTTCCCCGGCTACACCTTGATGCCGACCCCGCGCCATGAACCACAAACGCATCATTATCGCCGGCGGCAGCGGCTTCATCGGCCGCGCGCTGGCGCGGGAATTGTATCTCCGCCATTACGAGGTGGTAATTCTCACGCGCACGCCGCGCACCCGCACCAGCGACATCCGTGAGGTTGAGTGGGACGGGTGGAACCCCGGTGGCTGGGAAAAGGAACTCGATGGCGCGCACGCCATCATCAATCTCACTGGCAAGAATATTGACTGTCCGCATAATGCCGCGAACCTTCGCGCCATCACCGACTCGCGGGTGAACTCCGTCCGCGCGCTCGCCGCCGCGTGCGCGTGCGTGGCCACGCCGCCACGCGTGTGGGTGCAGGCCAGCGCCGTCGGTTTTTACGGCGACACCGGCGACCGCGCCTGCGACGAACACGCACCCGCCGGGAACAATGCGCTCGCCCGCATCTGCCAGCAGTGGGAGGACGCGCTCACCGAGGCGACGCTGCCGCGCACGCGCAAGATCACCCTGCGCATCGGCATGGTGCTGGGGCGCGGCGGCGGGGCGTTTCCCGTCTTGAGCGAACTGACCCGCTGGTATCTCGGCGGGGCCGTGGGCGAGGGGACGCAATATATCAGTTGGATCCATCTTTCCGACCTCGTGCGGATGTTCGTGCTGTGCGTGGAGCGCGAGAACTTTTCCGCCACCGCCAACGCTGTCACGCCGAACCCGGTGACCAATGCCGAGTTCATGCGCGAACTGCGCGGCGCGCTGAAGCGTCCGTGGTCGCCGCCCGCGCCCCGGTTCGCCGTCAAGCTCGGCGCGCGGCTGCTGGGCACGGAGCCTTCGCTTGCGCTCATCAGCCAGCGGTGCGTGCCGGGGATATTTCTGGAGCTGGAATTTCCGTGGCGTTATCCCAAGCTCCGCCCCGCGCTCGAAAACATCTGTGTGACCCCATGACTTATGCCCAGCATCGCCATCCTCGGCGCTTCCGCCGACCGCAATAAATTCGGGAACAAGGCCGTCCGCGCCTTTATGCGTCAGGGCTACACCGTCTATCCGGTGAATCCCAAGGAAAGCATCATTGAAGGTTTGCCCGTCCGCAAAACCATCGGCGAAGTGCCGGTGCGCCCGAATCTGGTGAGCGTGTATCTGCCGCCGGCGGTGCTGCTGAAAGTGCTGCCGGAGATCGCGGCGAAGGGTTGCGACGAACTGTGGCTGAATCCCGGCACGGAATCCGCCGAGGTGCTGGCCGAGGCGGCGCGGCTGGGTCTGAACATTATTCAGGCATGCAGCATTGTGGCTGTCGGCGTCTCGCCGGCGGAATTGGACTAACGCCCGGCGGCGCAAAGGTAGGGACAGCCCGGGGCCGTCACCCCGGCCAAGTGGAGCTGCAAGGCCATCTACCGTGTGGGCAAACCCAAGTGGGCGTGTGGAGCGCGCCCGTGAGCATCAACGTGGGCGCCTGAAAACAAAATTAAACTGACGGAAACACGGCGGCCGGCAACGGCCGCCGTTTGGTTTTGGTGTCGGAGGGCGTTTCGAGGAAAGAGCGGCGGAGGGCCGCCGCAGTCCAAGACGCTGGCGCGCTGGCCGAGGGCATCCAAACCGCGCGGAGCATCTGGGAGTGCGCCAGCCCCCTGGCGCTTTTTAGGAGCGCGGGTGTTAAAACGGAATTGATTTTGGCGATTAAAATGAAAAGATACGGACGGGGAAATATTATGAGGAAACTAATGCTGATCCTTGGGCTGCTCGCAGTTGCCGGCGCGGCGCGGGCGCAATTTAATTACGTCGTCAACAACGGCACCGTCACCATCACGGGTTACACGGGCAAGGGTGGGGCGGTTGTGATTCCTAGTGCCATAAATAAAATAAGGGTAACAACCATCGGCCCTTGGGCGTTCTATCTGAATTCAACAATAATCGACATTTATATCGGCACCAATATCACGCTTATTGGTGGATCCGCTTTTGAAAATTGTAGTCGGCTAAAGTCCATCAATGTTTTCAGCGGGAACCGTGCCTACACGAGTGTTGATGGAGTTCTTTTTAATAGGTCGCGCACGGAATTGTTGCAATATCCGAACGGCAAGAAGGACAAATTTTACATCATGCCAATCGGTGTGATGAGCATTGGATATTTTGCATTCTCTAGGAATGAAAGTCTGATTCATGTGGCAATTTCTGGCAGCGTGACCAATATCAAAGCCTATGCTTTTTCGGGCGATACTAGTCTTACCAACATAAATTTCCCCAATCAAATTTCTAGTATCGAGGACAATGCCTTTTCTGGTTGCACCAGCCTGAGTCGCGTGAAGCTGCCCAGCAGTTTGAAGAATCTTGGCGGGGCTGCCTTTGCCTACTGCACCGCGTTGACGCATGTGAATATTCCCGGCGGTGTGAGAAAAATTGGTTATGGCGTCTTTGACTACTGCTTCTCGCTGACTTCTGTAAGCACAACCAACGGTATTCCCGCCATCGGAGACAGTATGTTTTCAAGATGCTACGCGTTGACGAATATATTTCTGCCTGATTCGGTCACAAGCATAGGCGAAGTTGCATTCAGTGAATGTTACAGTCTGACAGATTTGCATCTCCCGAAAAAATTGGCGACCGTCGGTTTTGGAGCTTTTGGAGGATGTTTCAGCGAGACTGATCTGCGAGTGCCTGACAGCGTGACGAGTATTGGTCCGGAGGCTTTTATTGGCTGTGTCAATCTGACAAACATTTCACTCCCAAATAAGATCACGACTATCAATTACAACACGTTTACTGACTGTCGTAGTTTGAAAAACATCATTATCCCTGAAAACATCAATTTTATTGACAGCCAAGCATTCAGTAGTTGTTTTAACCTCGCGAGCATTGTAATACCGGATAGCGTTACCAATATCGGTCAGTCTGCATTTTCTGAATGTTTTGCCCTGACTAATATTACTCTGCCACATTTTATTGGCAGTATTCAATCTGGAACCTTCTTTGGATGCACCAATTTGACCAGTATCAGGATTCCCACCAGTGTTACCAATATTGACGACACCGCATTCATGTATTGCAGCAGTCTGACCGGCATTGATATTCCCAACGGTCTCACCCACCTTGGTGATTTTGTATTTGGATATTGTGGTAGCCTTGCCAGCATCACGATACCGGATGGCATCACCAGTATTGGAAAGTATCTTTTATATAAATGCAGCAGCTTGACCAATATTGTGATTCCCAATAATGTCGCCAGCATTAACGAGGGGGCTTTTTGGCTCTGCACCAGTCTGACCAATGCCACGATTCCAAACAGTGTCACCAATATCGCTTTCAATGCTTTTTCCGAATGCACCAATTTGCAAAGCATCTGGTTCATGGGCAATGCACCTGTCACCGATCCCAGTGCATTTGTTGATTGCCCGGCTACGGCTTATTATCTGGCCGGAACGACTGGCTGGGAGCCGACGCTGGCCGGGATTCCCACCATGCTTTGGCCGCCGCCGGTTCCGGCTGTCGCCATGATTCCCGCCATTCATGCCGTAAAGCAGAACGCGCAAGTATTCACAATTCCTTGGAGCGGTAGCCCGACTGCCGTGGTGGAAGCCTGCACGAATCTTTTCAACGCCGACTGGCAGCCGGTACGAACCAACACCGTCACCGGCGACACGGTTTCTTTCTCCGACCCGCAGAGCGGCAGTTTCCCCAGCCGTTTTTACCGTGTCCGTTCGCCGTAAATCTCACTCCAGCGCGTCGGCGAGGACTTCGGCCATGTGACGGGTCTTGACGGTGGCGAGGTGCTGCACCTGATGCCGGCAGCTCGTGCCGGAAACCACGGTGGTGGTGCCGTAGGGCTGTTTCTTCAGTTGTTCCAGCAGCGGCGCGGCAATTTTGACGGAGAGTTCGTATTTGTCCTCGATCATTCCGAAGGAACCGGCCATGCCGCAGCAGCCGGTGTCCAGCAGCACGGCGCTCCGGCCGGGCATGTGGCTGGCGAGGCGCTGCATGGCCCGCGGATCGGTCAGCGCCTTCGCATGGCAATGCGCGTGGATGACAATGCGCTCGTCGAGCGGCGCGAAGTTCAATGCGTCCGGTTCGCGCTCCAGCAGTTCGCCGATGAAATCCTCGAACAGAATGCAGCGCGCGGCGATGTCGGCGGCACCGGGCAGATTCAGCTCGCGGTAATCCTGGGCGAACATGGAGTAGCAGGAGGGTTCGAGGAAAATAATCGGCGCGGTGCCGGCGGTGGCGGCGAGCAGAGCGAGGTTGTGCCGGCCAAATTTCTCCGCCTTGTCCAGATCGCCCATGCTGAACGCGGGCCGGCCGCAGCATTGGCGCTTCGCCGGCAGGGTGACGCCGTAGCCGGCGGCCTCGAGCACGGCGACGGCAGCCTTGCCGATGTGCGGCTCGTGGTAGCGGACAAACGTGTCGTCCCAGAGAATGACACTGCCGCGCACGGCCTGTTTGGTGCTGTGATGCTTGGCGAACCAGCGGTCGAAGCGTTCGCGGGTGAATTCGGGCAGGGGACGCTGGTCGGTAAGGCCGGTCATGCGGCCGAGCAGATGCCGCACGGAACTGCGTTCCAAAATAAAATTTGCCAGCGCCGGCCAGGTGCAGCCGAGCCGTCCGAGGAAATCCACCGAGCCGATCATCCGCACGAGGCGGTTGCGGTGCGTGTGCTGGTGGCGGGCGTGGAGCAGCTCGGCCTTGAGCAGCGGGAGATTCACGTTCGAGGGACATTCGCTGACGCACGCGCGGCAGCCGAGACAGTTGCTTAACGCGTAGTCCAGTTCCACCGAGCGCAACGGGTCGGCGATTTCGCGATGTTCAAGCGCGGCACGGATGAGGTTGGCGCGGCCGCGCGTGGACATTCCTTCCTCGCCGGTGGCGATGTAGGTGGGGCACATCGTCGGTGTCCATTTGATGCAGCCGCCGCAGCCGTTGCACTGCTCGAGATTGGCGATGAAGGATTCGTCGCGTGCGGCAAAGGCGAGCCTCGGCTCGAATGGCAGCACGAGCGCCTTGTCCGCGCCCTGGCGCAGATGGCGGTCAATCTTGTAGCGCCCGTCGCCGATGATCTTGCCGGGATTGAAAAGATTGTTGGGGTCGAAAACATTCTTGATCTCGCGCATGATGCGGTAAAGCTCCGCGCCGACCTGCGACCTCAAATATTCCGTGCGCGCGATGCCCACGCCGTGTTCCGCCGCGAGCGAGCCTTTGAATTGCGTCACCAGCGCGGCCACCTCGTCGGCGATCTGGCGGAATTTTTTCAAGTCCTCCGCATTGTGCAAATCGAGCACCGGCCGGACGTGCAGCAAGCCCGCCGCCGCGTGGCCGTAAAACGACGCCTCCACACCGACGCGCTGCATGAGTTCCTGCAGCCCGGCGACGTAGGCGGGCAGATCGCGCGGCGCGACCGCCGTGTCCTCGATGAACGTCACGGGCTTGGCGTCGCCCTTGCGGCTGGTGAGCAGCGACAAACCGGCTTTGCGCAAGGCCCAGACGAGCTCGCGCTCGCGCGGGTTTTTCAAAATCAACCGGCGGCGGCCAAGGTTCAGCTTGGCCAGTTGCGCGAGCTTGTCCTTCGCGCCGTCGAAAAATTCCACGAGCAGAATCGCTTCGCAAGGATGCGTGTCGAGCGCGAGCAGGTCGCGCACGGCCTGAAATTCCCGCGAGCCGCGCGTCTGGTCGAACAGCGGGCGGTCAATGTGCTCGATGGCGGCCGGCGCCAGCGCGAGCAGTTCCTGCGTGGCCTGCATGGCCTCGGCGACGGAATCAAAGAAGAACATGCCCACGCCGCGTTCCGCCGGCAGCGGGACGACGCTGAGCTGCGCGGAGAAAATTCCCGCGAGCGTGCCTTCGCTGCCGCAGAGGATGGGCACGAGGTTGCCGGGGTGTTCGAGCGCCGATGAGAGGCCGTAGCCGGGCCAGCGCTTGAGCAGGCCGGCGGGAAATTGTTCGTCGATGATGAGCGAGTTCAGCGCCAGCAGATCCTCCACGGCGGTGCGATGCCGGTGCAGCGTTTCCAGATGCGCGCCGACGCGGGTGATCTTGCCGTCGGCCATGACGATTTCAATTTCGCGGACGTGCCGGCCCGTCGTGCCGTAGATGGCCGTGTAGGCGCCGGAGGAATTGTTCGCGATCATGCCGCCGAGCGTTGCGCGCGAACTCGTGGCCACGTCGGGGCCGAAGCTAAAGCCGAGCGGCTTGAGCCAGGCGTTGAGCTGATCCAGCACCACGCCTGCGCCGACGCGGACGGTGCGGTTCTCCTTGTCGAAATCCCAGATGGCGCGGTTGTGGCGGGCGAAGTCCAGGATGAGGCCGTCGCCAAGCGCGCCGCCGCTCAGGCCGGTGCCGCCGCCGCGGGGCGTGAGCGCAATGCCGGAGGTGAGCGCCGCCGAGATGAGGTGCGCGACCTGCGCGGTGTTCTGCGGGAAGGCAACGGCGGCGGGGACGATCTGGTAGGGCGAGGCGTCCGTCGCGTAAAGCTGGCGCGTGCGGTTGTCGAACGCGACCTCGCAATTGGCCGCGTTGAGCGCCGACATCTGTTGCGTGGAGAGCACGGCGACAAATTAGCCCTGCGCGGGGCGGTTGACAAATCCATTAACTCGGTTGCGGTTGCCGGAATAAATCCTGACAAGCTGCCACGGGGCCCGATGGAAAGCTTCGACTATTTCTTCGCCAGCGCTTTTTCCACAGCGACTCCCAACGCCTCGCCGCGCAAATCGGTGCCGATGATCTTGCCGTCCGCGTCGACGAGCACGGTGAAGGGGATGGACTCCACGCCGTATTTCACCGCCAGTTTATTCTGCCAGCCTTCGCCGTCGTAGTATTGCGGCCAAACCATGCCGTCCGTTTTCTTGAGGAAGGCGTCCAGCTTTTCGCGGTCGGAGTCGAGGCTCACGCCGATGACTTCAAAGCCCTGGGCGTGGAATTTTTTGAAATTGGCGATGACGTTGGGGAGTTCATGAACGCACGGCCCGCACCAGGTCGCCCAGAAATCCACGAGCACAACCTTGCCATGGAGCGCGCCAACGGACAGCGGCTGACCGTTCAAGGCTTTTTCGCTGAAGTCGGGGAAAGTAGCGCCGGCTTTGAGGGTGGCCTGGATTTTTTTGGCCTCGGCCTGCTTTTCCATCATTTGCAGCATCTGGTCGGCTTTTTGGCCGAGCTTGGTGTCGGGGTAATCGGTCTTGAGTTTCACGATAAGCGCTTGGGCCTTGACCGGGTTGTCGAGCACCTGCTGGTAGAGTATGGCCTCCATATAGACGATCTGCGCGACGGCGTCCGTCTTCTCGCCGGCGTGCTTGGCACGCAGGGCGTCGAAGGCGACGAGGTTTTCCGCCAGGTCGGCCTCCGTGTTCTTGCCGGCCTTAAGCTTGTTCTGAATGCCTTGAACGATGGCCTGGAGTTCTTGGTCCATGGCGCTGGCCGGGCGGGCGTTGGTCTGGGCGTTGAGGACGACGGATACGAGCAGGGCGGTAGTCAGCAGGGAAAGGAGCAGCTTTGTGCGCATAAATAAATGAGTTGGTTGCGAGACAATTCCACGTTTCCGGTGGTGGGGCAAATGTTTTCCGTCGCCAAATACTTCTGAAACAAACTTGACTCAGATGGCACTTCCGTAGTTTTCTTAATTAAATGATCTACGTTCCCTCCCGCATGGGCCAGTTGAACCGTCGAGCACTTTTGCGCCGGTTGCAGAAACTGGGCATAGCCTCGCGGGCGGAACTGGCCAAGTCGCTGGGCATGAGCCAGCCCACGGCGGGCAAGATTGTTGATGAATTGATCGCCGCCGACGTGCTGGAAGAGGTGGACATGGCTGAAACCAACGGCGCGGAAACCAGCTTACGCGGACGACCCGGACGCAAGTTGCGCCTGAATCATTCCAAATCACGTCTGCTCGCCATCCAGCTCGGCTTGCAGGCCACCACCGTCACGCCGCTCGCGCTCGGCATTCCCGACGTGGACGAATGGCAGTGCCAGTTTTCCCTCGCACCGAACGAGTCTGCCCCGGCGCGGGCCTGGGAAAACCAGTTGCGGACGGCGGCGAAAAAGATCGGCCGCGAGGATTTTCTCGGCGCGCTGGTGAGTGTCCCGGGCGTTTTGGACGAGCAGGCGAACCGCATCTTGTTTTCTCCGAATTTGCACTGGACGGAAAAATCCGACCTCGCGGAAATCGTCCAGCGCGTCTGGAAGCTGCCGGTGCTGCTGGTGCAGGAGGAACGCGCGCTCGCCCTTGGCCATCATCTCGCCAATCCCGACTGCGATGATTTTCTGCTGGTGGATTTTGGTGAAGGCGTCGGTGGTGCGATCATCGTGGACGGCAAGCCGTTTGCGAACCCGCTGCCCATCAGCGGCGAAATCGGCCACACTCCGGTGCTCGGTAACGCGCGCAAATGCGGCTGCGGCGCGGTGGGTTGCATGGAGACGCTCGTGTCGCTGCGCGGATTGCTGGAAAGTTTTGCCGCCGCCACGCGGGGTAAAAAAAACACCTGGCCGCAACTGCGTGAGCACATTTTCGAAAAGGGCATCGAACCCTGGCTGGCGTCGTCGCTGGACGCCGCCGCGACGGCAATCGCCGGCGCGTTGAATGTCCTCGGCCTGCGGCGTGTGTTTGTCACCGGCAGCCTGACCGAACTGCCGCCGGCGGTCATGGCGCACCTGTCCCATGCCATTGAGAACGGCTCCATGTGGGCGAAGTTCGGCCGCGTCGAATGTGTCGCCGCCCCGCGCCGCCGCACAGCGGGTCTGATTGCCGTGGGCATTGACCGGCTGATTGTCCCCGATTCTGTCACTAAAAGTTTTTCTCTTCAAAAAATTGCTTTGAGAAACCAAGGCTGATAGTTTTACCGCCGATTCCACACAACACACAATGAAACCTGCATTTCCGAACATTAAAGAAATTTGTTACGAAGGGCCGAAATCGAAGAATCCTTTGGCGTTCAAGCATTACAACGCCGAGG
>CAYUGC010000056.1:0-18328 GCA_964444085.1 uncultured Bifidobacteriaceae bacterium
GCTGCGGATGGGCGCGCTGAACAATGTGAGTTTCACGGTGGGCAACGTGCCGTGGCGGATTTTCCGTGTGAACTCGGTCTATTTCGCGGCGTTTGGCCGCGCGGGCGAGGCGTTGCCGGCGGCGCAGTTGGTGTCGCTCGCGGGTGAACTGGATCGCAAACGCAACCAATAATTTTTTATGGCCATCATCAATCAAGCGACGAAAGAGTTGCAGGTCAAAATTGTTTTCTACGGCCCGGCGATGGGCGGCAAGACGACGAACCTCGTGCAGGTGCACGACCACGTCCAGACGACGGCGGGCAACAAGGGCAAGCTCGTATCGCTCGCGACGAGTTCGGATCGCACGCTGTTTTTCGATTTTCTGCCGATCGAGGCGATGACGATCAAAGGCTTCAAAACGAAGTTCCAGCTTTACACCGTGCCAGGCCAGGTGATTTACAACACCACGCGGCAACTGGTTTTGCGCGGCGTGGACGGCATTGTTTTTGTCGCGGATTCGCAGTATGAAAAAATGCCGGAGAACGTGGAAAGTTTTCAGAACCTCGTGGACAATTTGAATTCGCTCAAGCTCAACCTCGCGGAGATTCCCTACGTTTTGCAATACAACAAGCGCGATCTGCCAAACGCCGCGCCGACGGAATATCTCGACTACCTGCTCAACAACCGCGACGTGCAGGTGCCGACGTTCGCCGCCACGGCGCACAAATGCGAGGGTGTGTTCGAGACGTTGAACATGATCACGCGGATGCTGCTCCAGAAATACATCAACCAGGGCACGCCGCAACCCGCCTGAACCCATGCCCACCCTGCCCCAACTCATCGAGGATGACGTGCAGCGGCTCGACGAGACGCTCCGGGAATTCAATGCGCAGACCGACGCCACCACGTCGCTGATCATTGACAAGGGCGGCTTCCTCATCGCGCACCACGGCGACGGCGAGCAGTTCGACCTCACGACCATCGGCGCGCTGGCGTCCGGAGCGTTCATGGCGAACCAGACCATCGCGGAGTTGGTGAACGAAAAAAATTTCAGCAGCATCTACCAGCAGGGCGAAAAATTCTCGATGTTTGTCTGCAACGTGGACGAGCATTGCCTGCTGGCCGTAATTTTTTTTTCCCAGGTGGGCGTGGGCGTGGTGAAGTTCTACGCCAACCACGCCGTTAAAAAAATTGCGCA
Source organism: uncultured Bifidobacteriaceae bacterium (assembly GCA_964444085.1). Lineage (GTDB taxonomy): Bacteria > Verrucomicrobiota > Verrucomicrobiia > Limisphaerales > UBA11358 > UBA11358. The sequence goes on from CAYUGC010000056.1 coordinate 1,178, forward strand.
GCAGCTCGGCATCGCCGGCGAGCGCAATCCCGGCGCGGGCCTCGACCTCTCGGCAATGAACGTGGCCGACCCGCAATCGCTTTTCCGGAAAAAATAGCTGTGCAGTCCCGCGCAAAAGGCGTATTTATCCCCCCGTCGTTATGACTCCCGCCGAAAAACTCGATTCGCTGCTGCGGACGTTGGTGCAGACCACCGAGGGCATTTCCGATGTGCTCTTTGTCCCCGGCAAGCGTCCGCAGGTGGAAATCCATGGCGAACTGCAAACGCCCGAACTGGACTGGCCCGTGCCGCCGCTCGATGTGCCGCTGATCGAGAGCCTTGCGCAGGTAATCATTGACGGCAGCCCCAAACTCCAGCGCGACCTCGAAGAGCGCGGCGCGTGTGACTGCAGCTACACGCTGCGCGACTACTGCCGTTTCCGGGTCAACATTTACCGCCAATACAAGAACATCGCGATGGTGCTGCGCCAGCTCAAGCCGCTGGTGCCCACCATTGACGGGCTGGGACTGGAGCCGGTCTTCCACGACGTCATCAAGGAAAGGAACGGCATCACGTTCGTCACCGGCGCGTCCGGCAACGGCAAGACCACCACGCTCGCCGCGTTGATGAACGAGATCAACAACCACGCCAAGGTCCACATTATCACGCTGGAAGACCCGGTGGAATTCCTGCATCCGCACAATCTGGCCACGTTCAGCCAGCGCGAGATGGGGCATGATTTTTTCACCTTCGCCGACGGCCTGCGTTCCGCGCTGCGGCAGGCGCCGAAAATAATTTTGGTTGGTGAAATCCGCGACCGCGAGACGATGGAGATCGCGCTGACCGCCAGCGAGACGGGCGTGATGATTTACGGCACGCTGCACACCATCAACGCCAGCCAGACCATCAACCGCATCCTCGGCTTGTTCAGCAAGGACGAGGAACATCAGATTCGCGAACGCCTCGCCGGTTCGCTGCGCTATGTCATCGGCCAACGGCTCGTGCCGAAAAAAAACGGCGGTCGCCTGCTCGTGACCGAGGTGATGGGCCACAACCTCCGCACCCGCGAGGCTATCGCGCTCGGCGAGAGCGACGGGCGCCGCTTGCCGGACATCATCGAATCCAGCAAGCACGCAGGCTGGCACACTTTTGAGCAGTCGCTGCTGAAAGCGTTTGAGCAGGATTTGATCACCGAGGAGACGGCGATGATTTACGCCTCCAACAAGCCGGCCATGCGGCAGCTCGTGGACACCGCGCGCAGCCGCCCCGGCTTCCTCACCCGCCGCAGCCAGTCGCCCTCGATGATTGTGGTGCCCGCCGCGCCGAAGAACGTGCCGCCGCCAGACGACCTTTCCAAACTGGGGCTGGCGTGAACGCTGTCCGCCGGCCCGGGCAAAACATTCATTGATTTTTTCCTCGCGCGGTCCGCGGCGCGGTCTTACGCTGACAAAAATTCAGCCCCAATTCATTATGGACATCGTCTTCAATTGTCCCAACTGCGACCAGGAAATGGCCGTGGACCAGTCCGGTGCCGGCAGCCAGATTGACTGCCCTTCCTGCGGCGAACACATCACCATCCCGGCGAATGGCAAGGTGACAACCGGTTCGCTACCAGATGTGCCGCCGCGACCCGCGCCGACGGCCAGCCCCATCAACGCCTCCGCCGCTGCGAAAATTCCGATGCACCTCAAGGTGCCGGTGCGCGACAAACCGGGCGAGTCGCTCATTGACAAGCCCAAGCCGCCGCTGGAAGTCGTCCAGAAGGGCGCGGGCAAAAAACTGCGCCTCCACACCATACGCCGCGCGTCGTGCATCGAGTCTGGTCATGACAAGTTTGACGAGAAGGTCACGGCCTTTTTGCAGGAGGTCACCGAGACCAACCTCATCGGCATCCACACGATCAGCTACGAGATGTTTGACGTGGGCGTACAGAAGATCATGACGGATTACGGGGTATTGATTGTGTATCGGGGTTGAATGGCTTTGACTTGACCGGAAATGGCCGTTACCGTTTGCCGCAAATGAATAATCGGCTTCGCTTCTGGTTTCTGATTTTCGCCGCCGTGGTGCTGCTGCCGCTGCGGTCGCCCGCACCGTTGATGTATGTGCCGGGCGAAGGCTGGTATTACGAGCCTTACGGCGAAAGCGCCAAATGGCAGCGCACGCGCGCGAAAGAGCAGTTGCAGGTGGCCGAGGACGCGCTGGCCGCAAAAAAATATTCCACCGCGCTCCGCGCCGCCTACCGCGTGCTGCGGGTGTGGCCGCTGTCGGATTACGCACCGCGCGCGGCGTATATTGTGGGGCGCTGTCAGGAAGTGGACGGTAAGGATGAGGCGGCGTTCAAATCCTACCAGAAGATCATCGAGAAATATCCCAAAAGCCCGCAATACAACGAGGTGTTGTGGCGGCAGTTTGAGATCGCCGGTCGCTTCCTGAACGGCGAATGGTTCCGCCTGTGGAACACGGTTCCGCTCTACCGCTCGATGAGCGAGACGGCCAAACTTTACGACAAGATTGTCGCCAACGGTCCTTACAGCGAAGTTGCGCCGCATGCACAGTTGCAGATCGGCGCGGCGCGCGAGAAGGACAAGGATTACGCGGAGGCGGTGAAGGCTTACAACACCGCCGCCGACCGCTACAACGACCAGCCACAGATCGCCGCCGACGCGATGTATCACGCCGCCGTTTCGTGGGAGAAGCAGGCCGACACCGCCGAATACGACCAGGGCGCGGCAGCGCAGGCCATCGCCGCCTACAGCGATTTCATGGTGGTTTTCCCCGACGACAAGCGCGTGGCCGCCGCGCAGGCCGCCGTGATCAAGCTCAAGGCCGAGCAGGTGCGCGGCAGTTTTGAAATCGCCAAATTTTACGAGAGTAACCACAGGTGGGCCGGGGCGATTATTTATTACAACGACGTGCTGCAACTGGACGCGAATTCGCCGCTCGCCGCGCAGGCCCGGCAGCGCATTGAGATTTTGAAACCGCGCCTGTCCGTCACGCCGCAAAAATAAGCCGCCATGCGCGCCTTGAAATATTTCCTTCCCGTTCTGGCCATCGCGCTGGTGGCCGGCTGCGCCGGTTATCACCTCGGCCCCGTCAATGGCGCGGTCGCCGGCGAAAAATCCATCGAGATTTTGCCATTCAACAACCAGACGCTCCAGCCGCGCCTGAACGATGCCGTCACCGAGGCGGTGCGCGAGCGCATTCAGACCGACGCCACCTACCGTCTGGTGACGACCAGCGGTGACAGCGACCTAGTGATGAGCGGCACGCTGCTCCAATATTCCCACGCAGCCTTGGGCTACTTGAACCGCAGTTTCGTGACGCCGCAAAACTACCGCGTCGGCGTCACGGTGCGTGTCACGGTGCGCGAGCGCGCCTCCGGCAAGGTGCTGTTCAGCCGCGATGTAAAGGGGCACACACTCGTGAATGTCGGGTTGGATTTCGCCAGTTCCGAGCGGCAGGCAATGCCGTTGCTCGCCGCCGACCTCGCGGAAAACGTCGTGAAGGAGCTGGCCGAAGGAAGCTGGTGATTTTTTTGAAACCTTCCGGCACAATCGCCGGTCTGCATTAGCTGACAATTGAACCGATAACCACACCATTGATTATTATGAAAAAACACATCGCACTCATCGCCATCGCGGCGGCGGCCCTGATCGCCGCGCCCGCCACCATTCACGCCCAGGACGCGGCCAAGCCCGCAGCCACCACCCCCGCTCCCGCCAAGAAAAAAGGCACCGCCGTCCACGGCGCGGTGACAGCAGTGGACGCCACGGCCATGACCGTGACGGTCGGCACCAAGACCTACAACGTCACCTCCGACACCAAGATCACCAAGGACGGACAGCCGGCCACGTTGGCGGATGTCACGGTCGGCGCGACGGTTAGCATCACCTACAAAAAAGATGATGCAGGCAAGTTGACGGCCACCGCCATCCACATGGGTGTCAAAAAGAAGAAGACCGAATAATTTGGAAGTTGAAAATCTTAACGAAGGCGGACGGTAACGTCCGCCTTTTTTATTTTTATTGCCGCCGCCACCAGCTCGTCATGCGTTTGGGCTGCTGCGGCTGGTCCGCCTGCTGATACTGGCTGACGAGCAACTGGCTGCGTGCTGCTTCCAGCGACATCCGAAATTCATCGTAGCTCAAAAAACGTTCGCCGGGATTTTTCGCCAGTGAGCGTGCCAGCGCATCGCTGGTAGGCTGCGAAATCTCCGGCATCACCAAGTTCGGCGGCGTCAGCGGCGTGTTGACCTGCGCCATCACCACTTCCTCCACCGTCGGCGCGTCGAACGGCACATGGCCCGTGATGGCGTGGTAAAGCGTCGCGCCGAGGCTATACATGTCGGATAGGAAAGTTTCCGGCTCGCGCTTGATCTTTTCCGGCGCGACGTAATACGGCGTGCCGCGCGTGAACTCAGCGCCTTCCGCCTCCGCGTCAGTTTTCCGCGCCAGGCCAAAATCCACCAGCTTCGGCTCGTGGTCGGCGTTGAACAAAATATTTCCCGGCTTGATGTCGCAATGGAGGAGGTCGTATTTCAACGCCATGTCCAGCGCGGACGCGATCTTAATGCCGACATCAAGCACCTGTAATTCCGGCAACGCGTGCAATTTTTCAATGCGGTTGTCCAAGCTGCCTTGGTCGGCGATTTCCATCACGAGGTAGCGTTCGCCCTCCCATTCGTCGAACGTGTAAATGTGAATGATGTTCGTGTGGTTCAGCTTCGCACACGCGCGGGCTTCGAGCGCAAAACTTTCGAGCATCTTGGGATCATCCACCAGCTCCTTCTTCATCAGCTTCACCGCGACGAGCCGCTCCAACGTCGTGTCCCACGCGCGATACACCGTGCCCATGCCGCCGGAGGCGATCTTGCTGCGCAACTCGAACTGCCGCAGTTGCATCGGCATCATGATGGCATGGCCGCACTTCTTGCACGGCTCGGTGGCCAGCGGCGGAAGGTCTCCAGGGATGAACGTCTTCGCGTCGCAGCCCGGACAGGTCACCATTTTTAGCGGTCGATCACTCATGTGAATGAATCCAATCTAGCACGCGACACCAATCCGACAAGCGGGGAAATTCACGAAACACTCCATGCAAATTATTTGAAGTCCAGCCTTGAAAACCGCCAGCCAAAACACAGCCGAAAATTGTTTGACAAAGCACAATAATTGACTATCTTATCCGCGATTAAAATGAACACCACGTTCACCAAACAGATTAAGACGCACGCGCCGGTCATGGCCACCATGACGAAATGGCAGCGCTGCTCCCGTCTCGTTGGCATCGTGGGAACGAAATTCTGATTATTTAATTTAACATTTTTTCAAAACCCGCGATTGCCCAAGCAATCGCGGGTTTTGTGCTTTAACCAACCAAAGAAAGGAAAAATATGAACACAGACAAAAACCGGGTGAACCTCCAGTTCGCCCCCGAAATCAAGTTCGCGGTTCGGACCGCGCCGTTCGCGCCGTTCCGCGCCGCGCTCGAAAACGACTTCGAGCAACTCAAGCACCGGCTGCTCGCCAAACAGCTCGACGCCGTCGAGCGGCCCGAGCTGAACGCCGTCGTGCGCCGCGCCGCCAACGAGGCCGCCGCGCTCGCGTGGGTGACATTTCACCCGCTGCTCGTCTTCCCCGCGCTGTTTGAGGAGAAGACCGCGAAGGCGCTGCGCCACGCCGAACGGCAGGCGCGCATCTTCGCCAGCAGCCGCGAACTGCTCGCCGCCTGAACCGCGATGAACGCCATGATCAGCATTCATCCGTGTTCCGGCGCCGGCGTTCGCCGACCAGCGAAAATGGCTGCGGGTTCACCGCGCCGAAGCGCAGCGATGGCGGGTGGCAGGTGACGCGCGACGGGTTCGCGCCCGTCCCTCGTCACCTGCCACTCGTCGCGAATTTGTGGGGAAGCAAACGGAGCGCGGGCAGTTGCCGCGTCGGCAAAAGTTTTTTTTGCTGACGCGTCACGGTCCGCGCTCCAGTGTTTTGCCTCGGCGCGTTTGACCTCCACGCAACCGAGCTGCCGAGCTGTTGCGGTTATGTTTTTTTATTGCTGGTGAAACATTGATTTTGCTGTGAATTTAATACAGATAAACACAGCGATTCTAATCTTGACTTCCAGGGAGAATCCCCCAGTGTTTTGGTAAAGCCTGCACTAAAACAAACAATCGGGCTTTGTGTTGCCAACAAAAACGGGACTTCAAACAAAGAAAGGATCGGCATTATGAAAACCATGACTATCAAATCAAACTTGCTTCGTTGCGGTGTCGTCGCCCTGCTGACGGTGGCAGGCAGTCTTTTTGCAGCGGCTCCGGCTTACAAGGTGGAGCGCTCGTTCGGCAAGGATGTGTTCAAGACGGAACCCGTCAGCATCGCGGTGGATGCCGGCGATCAACTCCATGTGCTGTTGCGGGATGGCACGGTCGTGAATTGCGATGTCGATGGGAAAACCACCGGCAGTTTCAAGGCGGACATGACGTCAGCCCCCGGCGCCATGGCTGTGGCCGACGGAAAGCTCTATCTGTTTCAGACCAAAAAATCCGAAAAGGAGATCGAGTATCAGGGCAAAAAAATTAAAACACTGGTTTCCGAGGGCGTGGTCTGCGGCGTGTTTGACCCAGCGGGAAAAAAGATTTCCGAATTCAACCTGCCGGAAGCCCAGTCGGCGGCCGCCGCACACTTTGTCGGCAAAGAACTGGCCGTCGGCGACTTTGCGAAAAGCCAGATTCTTTTTTACGACCTCAGCGGTTCCGAGCCGAAGGTGACGCAGAAAATCACCAAGCAGTTCCGCCTGTGTTGCGGGATTTTTGATTTCTGCCCCGGCACGGTCCCCGGTTCAATCGTGGTCGCCAATCTCGGCGCCTTCAAAGTCCAGACCTACACTGGCGGCGTGAAGACGGCCGAGTTCGGGCAGCGCGGCACCGGGTTTGAGGACTTTCAAAGCTGCTGCAATCCCGTCAACGTCGTCTGCTTGGCGGACGGCTCGTATGTCACCATTGAAAAAGATCCCACCCGCGTGAAAATTTTCGACCAGAACGGTAAAACTTGCACGGCGGTTCAAGGCCTAGACGAACTCGTCAAAGGCTGCTACATCGTCCCTGCTGTGGTTGACAGCAAAGGTTCGATTTACCTGGTGGCGAGCCAGCAGAATCGCGTCGTCAAATGCGTGCCCACGGGTAAGAAATAACCACCTGTCAGTCTGCTGAAAATGAAACGCATTGTGTTGCCGTGTCTGGCAGCGGGAGTCTTTCTTTCAGTGCTGGTTCACGGCGCTGAAAATCCCGCTCCCGCTGCGGAAACCGCTTTTCTTCCCGAACCGGCGGTCGTGACGGCTGCCGGTTCGGAAACCAAGCCGCTGGTCTTGAAAATTGCGGTCAACGACATCTACTGCCGGAAAACATCGTGTTCCTGCATCAGCAACATCGCCACGCGGGATTACACCGTGTTCCTGTCGGACTTGAAGTCCAATCACAAAATTACGCTGAAGTTCACCTATTTCATGGAGGTGTTCGACCTGGAGAAGGCGCTCCAGACGAAAAAACTCGACGGCGTCCTATGCAAGCCGTGGACCGCGCTGCGGCTGGCCGATAAAGTCGGCGCAAAATACCTGCGCGTGGCAGACATTTTGGATCCCAACGACAAGGCCATGATGACCGGCCTGTTTGTTGTCACCGCCAACTCGCCGATCCACTCGCTGGAGGATTTGCAGGACAAACCGATCGCGATCGGCCAGAGGGATTCGTATGAAAAATATCAGTCGCCGATGCGAATGCTCGCCGCCAAAAACATCCAGCCACAGAAGGCGCTCTGCTTTTCTAGCTGCGGCGAAAACTTGGACGCGCTTTTGTCCGGCAAGGTGGACGCCGCCGTGATCTCCAGCTACGCGCTCACCGCCAGTTGCGCCGTGGACTTCATGAAGCCGGGAGACGTCAAGACCATCGCCGAAACCGAGCCGATGCCTTTGACCTCGCTGATTCTGGACATGAACAAGGTTTCCGCCGTGGACGCCGCCCGTTTGCAGGCCGCGTTGGTAGCGGAATCCGGGAACAAAACACCCACGGATCTGGCCGGCCACGGCTTCGTCCTACCGGCCTCATGGCGTCCGGTTCCGCTCGCCACGGAGGCCGATACCGGCATTGAGCCGCCCGCCACGAAACACGAGAAATGAGCATGGACCGGAGAAAATTCCTCCAGCGCGGCGGCCAGTTCATCGGGACTGCCGTGCTGGGCGGAGCCGCGTGGCGCGTGTTCGCTGGCAAGGATCCCGAATCGGAATTTTCGCAGCCCTCCGGCCCATACGTCTGGCGCATCAATCAGGAAAAATGCACTTATTGCGGCCTGTGCGAAACCGCCTGCGTCCGAAAACCGTCGGCGGTCAAGGCCGTCAATGACCAGACGAAATGTTCGTATTGTGTCGCCTGCTATGGCCACCTCGCGAACTTGAACGTGGCGTCAGAGTTGATTGACAGCCAGGGTGTGAAGGTGTGTCCGCACAATGCCGTGATCCGCAAGGAATTCACCGGCGGCAAGAACGGCTATTTCCTCTACTTCATTGATCAGGCAAAATGCACCGCCTGCGGCAAGTGCGCCAAGCGCTGCAACGAACTCGGTACCAAATCCATGTTCATGATCATCCGCCCGGATTTGTGCATCGGATGCAACCGGTGTTCGATCATGGCGGTCTGCCCCAAGGACGCGGTTGAACTGGCGCACTCGTATCCCGAAGACGACTACCGGGGAAACTTCGATGTGGACCAAATGCTGAAAAACCAAGCCGACGGGAAAGGCGGCGCGGCATGATGAAGTGGTGGCGCGTGGCCGGGCTGCTGGCGCTGCTGGCATTTCAGGTTTTGGCGGGAGATTCACCGGCATCATCTTCATCGGGCTATTCAATCCCCAGCAGCGACGAACTGAACGGCAACCAAGCCATCGTCAACTACCGGGCAAATTTCAAGCCGGAACTCTACCTGCCGGAATCAGACTTCTGGCCGTTTGCAGATCTGGGCGTCATCGCAACGATGCTCGTAGCTGGTGGTGTGATGGTCTGGCGGCGCGTGCATTCCCGCTGGTTCTGGATTCCCGCCGCCGCGGCTCTCGGATATTTCGGCTTTGCCCGGGGCGGCTGCATTTGCCCCGTCGGTTCGGTCGCCAACATGGCCATCGCCCTGGCGCATCCCTCCATGATCGGACGGACCACCGCCTTGATGTTTTTCCTGCCACTGCTGACGGCTTTGGTGATGGGACGCGTGTTTTGCGTGGCTGGCTGTCCGCTGGGAGCTGTCCAGCATTTGTTGGGCGGGAAAAAAAATGTTCATCCGCCAGCGTCGCTGGAACGCAGTCTGCGCTGGCTACCGATGGCGGCAATGATCGCCACGGCGTGGCTCGCGGTGCGCGGCGGATGCTTGTTCGTCTGCATTTTGGACCCTTACAAAACCGCGTTCTTTTTCGGCTACGGCTGGATTCACCGCGCCGTGATCTGGCTGCACGGCGGACTGGTGGAACCTAGATTTTTCTGGGTGGGCGATTTGACGGCGTGGGGAATTTTGCTCGGCTCACTGGTTCTGGGCTGGTGGGTTCACCGGCCGTTTTGCCGGTTTGTCTGCCCTTACGGCGTGCTGCTGGGCGCTTTTTCTTCTGTGTCGCTGAAACGGCGGCAGATCGCACCGGAACAATGCGTCAAATGCGGAGTTTGCGAAAAGACTTGTCCCGTCAACGCCATTACCCGCGACGCCAAAACCGGCGAATTCAAAATCTCCTCATTCCATTGCATCCAGTGCAACCGCTGCTCCTCGCACTGTCCGACCGCCGCGCACCTTCGCTAAATTCTCCAGCGAAACTGCAGGTGACTGCGGCACCCAACCGCGGCGGCTTCCCAATTCATTTTTCCAGAACACGCTCTATCCGCGCGCCGAGCTTCCGCAATTTTTCATCCATCCGCTCGTAGCCACGGTCCAGATGGTAAATGCGGTTCACCTGCGTCGTGCCTTTCGCCGCCAGCCCCGCGATGACCAGCGCCGCGCTCGCGCGCAGATCGCTCGCCATCACCGGCGCGCCGCTCAACGCCCGCCCGCCCTTCACGATCGCGCTCGGCCCCTCGATCTCGATGTCTGCGCCCAGCCGCGCCAACTCGCTGACGTGCATGAAACGCGATTCAAAAATCCGCTCCGTGATGATGCTGATGCCCGGCACCAGCGCCAGCAGCGCCATCATCTGCGCCTGCACGTCGGTCGGAAAACCCGCATACGGCAGCGTCGTGATGTCCACCGGTTTGAGCTTGCCGCCGCGCCGCGCGACGAGATTTTTGCCGCGCCGCGTCACGGAAACGCCGGCCTCGCCCAACTTGTCAATCACCGCGCGCAGTTGATCGGCCCGCGCCCCGCGCAAAGTCACCTCGCCATTGGTCGCTGCGGCGGCAATGATGAAAGTCGCCGCCTCGATGCGGTCGGGAATGACTTCGTGCTCCGCGCCGTGAAGCTTTTTGACGCCGGTGATGGTGATGGTCGGGCTGCCCGCGCCGGAAATCTTCGCGCCCATCGCCTTCAGAAAATTTGCCAGGTCCACGACCTCCGGCTCGCACGCCGCGCTTTCGATGACCGTCACGCCGTCCGCCAGCGCCGCCGCCATCATCACGTTCGCCGTACCCAAAACCGTCGGCCCGGCGCGTCCGCCGAGGAACAGCGAGCGGCCGGAAAGTTTTTTCGCCGTCGCGTCCACATAGCCGCTTTCGATTTTAATTTTTGCGCCAAGCGCCTCAAAACCTTTCAGGTGCAGGTTGATCGGGCGCGCGCCGATGACGCAGCCGCCGGGCAGAGAAATCCGCGCTTTCTTCAACCGCGCCAGCAGCGGCCCGGCGATGCAGATGGAGCCGCGCATTTTGCGGACGAGTTCGTAGTCCGCATAGCCGCGGATTTTTTGGGCATGAACCGTGACCGTACCATTTTCAAAGGTTGCTTCCGCGCCAAGCGATTTCAGGATTTGCACCATGAACCGCGTGTCGCTCAAGTCCGGCACGCGGCGGATGATGCACGGTTCGCCGGTGAGCAACGACGCCGCCATGATGGGCAACGCGGCGTTTTTGCTGCCGCTGATATCCACGGTGCCGCGCAACGGCACGCCGCCTTTGATGAGAAAACTTTCCATGATTTATTAAAATTCATCCGCATGCTCATCCTCGCCCTCATCCTCAAAATTGATTTACGAGGATGACGAAGAGGATGAGGATGATTTCGCTACCAGAATCCGGGCGCGGTGACTGTAATCTTCCTGCACGGCTTCGACAACCCACTTTTCCGCCGCAAATATCTTTTTGAGGTCTTCCGCCTGGCCATCGCCGAACTCGACCATGAGTTTGCCGTCCGTTTTCAGGAACGGCTTCGCCTCTGCCGCCAGTCGCCGGTAAAAATCCAAACCATCTACGCCGCCATCAAGCGCGCCGCGCGGGTCGAAATCCTTCACCTCCGGCTCCAGCGTCGCGATTTCGGCGCTGGCGATGTAAGGCGGATTGCTGATGAGCAAATCAACTTGGTTTTTCCCGGTCAGCGCGGCAAAACCGTCGCCCTGAAAAAATTCAATCCGCTCGGCGACCTTGTTTTGCGCGGCGTTTTGCTTGGCCAGCGCCAGCGCATCGGCGGAAATGTCGAGCGCGATGATCTTTGCCCCCGGACATTTTGCCGCGAGCGCGATGGCGAGGCAGCCAGTGCCGGTGCCGAAGTCCAAGGCGGTTGCAGGTTGCAGGTTACAGGTTGCCAGAAATTTCCAGCCGAGTTCGGCGAGCAATTCGGTTTCCGGACGCGGAATCAAGGCAGCGCGGCTGACGGCGATTTCGTGACCGCAAAACGACGTGGAACCGGTGATGTGCTGGAGCGGTTCGCGCGCGGCGCGGCGTTTGATGAGATCGCGCAGGCCGTCGGTTTCCGGCGTGGTCAGCACACGGTCGAAGTTCAGGTAGAGCTTCATGCGCGGCGTTTTTAGCTGGTGCGCAAGGAGGAGTTCCGTTTGCAGGCGCGGCGATTCAACGCCTTTTTTGGCGAGAAACTCGGTGCTTTTCTGGATCGCTTCGAGGACGGTCACGCGACCAATCTAAATTTCACGAGCCGGATGCAAAGTTTTTTCGCGTGATTATTTTCGGTCGCGCGCGTGGCGCAACAGGCCGAAGTAATAAACAATGTAATAGCCGGCAAGCAACCCAAAGACGAGATACGTCAGCGCGCTTTTGAACGGTGGCGGTGTTTGCGCTTCGCCGACGAGATGTCGCAGCGACCAGTAGCGGTAAACCAAGCGACCGACAAACAACAAGACCAGCCCCACGCCGATGCGTGTGTCTGGCGTGTGAAAATGGCCTTCGCCCGTCGTTTCAAACTTGGTGAGCCGCAGACCAACGATGCCCAACGCCGCGCCCAGCAACAGACCGATGCCGATGCCGGACACGAGTTTTGGCATTAATTCCGACACGCTGAAAAGCACGATACTGATCAAAGAAAATACGACAATGGAAATGACGTGGCGCGCGGGACGCAATTTCTGCCGGCCAATGCTGCGGCGCACGCGACGGTAAATGCTCCAAGTGATCAGCCCGCCAAACAGGATTGGCATAACCGGCGTTGTCATGCGCGGAGACTAGAAATTTGGCACCGGTTGTCGAGCCGATTCATTTCGCGACCGGGAGATTATTTCCCCTCCACGCCTTTGAGATACGCGAAGACCAATTCTGGCAAATCCTTGCTGTAACCGCCTTCGAGCAGGCTGAAAAAAGGCACGCCGAGCGCGCGGAACGACTGGCCGAGCCAGTAAAAATCCTCCGCCAGCAGCGGGCTGTCGGACAGCGGATCGCGCAGGTAGGCGTCAAAACCGGCGGACACGGCGATGAGGTCGGGCCGAAAACTGCGGAGGTCGTCAATGGCGTTGGCGAGCTTGGCGCGATAGGTCAGGCGCGGTGTGCCGGGCGCGACGGGATAATTGAAACAGTTGTGGCCGCGGTTTTCCGCGCCGGTGTGTGGATAGGACGGATGTTCGTGGACAGAAAAAAATTCCACGCCGGCCTGGTTCACCAAAATATCCTCGGTGCCGTTGCCGTGGTGCACGTCGAAATCAAAAACCGCGACGCGCTTGGTGCCGGTGGCACGCGCTTCCAACGTGGCGATGGCGACGTTGTTAAGATAGCAGAAGCCCATGGATTTTTCGCGCAACGCATGGTGTCCGGGCGGGCGCATGAGGCTGAAAACCATTTTACCTTTGCGCGCGGCGGCGAGCGCGTCCAAAGCGGCGGCGACGGACGCGCGGGCGTAGGTGCCAATGTTCTCGAAATACGGCGTGTCCTCATCGAACGGCTCCGGCACGGCGAGCCGCGCGAGGACTGCCGGCGTGTGGGCGCGGAGGATGATTTCGTCGGCAACGCTGGTGGGCTGGGCGAAATCGAGCGTCAGTTCCGCCTGGTCTTCCAAAAGGGCGATGGTGTTTTCGACGCGCGCCGGGCGTTCGGGATAGCCGGGCAGGCCGTAGCCGGTGCAGCGTTCGTCGGTGATGATTTTCACGCCGGCATTTAAGCACGGATGAGCGCGGTTGAACACGGATTTTTGCGCGCGGGGATTTCTGCTTTGCAACGAACCGAGTTGCGCTACGCTGGCACCAGGACTGAAAATGATAAATAAAATTCTGACAGTCATCGGCCTCACCGCCGCGCTGGCGGGAAAGGTGCAGGCGTGGGATTACGAAGGCCACCACGCCGTGAATGAACTCGCGCTGGCATCGCTGCCAAAGGATTTTCCCGCGTTCGTGCTGACGCCGGACGCCCGGACGCGCATCGCGTATCTCGCGGGCGAGGCCGACCGCTGGCGCAACATCACCAGTTTCCGCGACGGCACCGGGCTGGCGCTCGGCCACGCAAGCGGGCCGGATCATTATCTGGATTTGGAGGACATCAAACTTTACGACCTGACGCCGGCGACGCTGCCGCCGCTGCGCTACGATTTCGTGGCGGCCATCGTGAAAGTGCGCGCGGCGCATCCGGAAAGATTTTCGGCGATTGATCCGGCGAAAGATGCCGACCACACGCGGGAGATCAACGGCTTTCTGCCGTGGGCGATCACGGAACATTTTGAGAAATTGCAGTCTGGTTTCGCCACGCTCGCCGCGCTGGAAAAAACGGGCGGCACGCCGGCGGAAATCGAAAATGCGAAGCAGAACATTATCTACGTCATGGGCGTGATGGGGCATTTCGCGGGCGACGCCAGCCAACCGCTGCACACGACGATGTATCACCACGGCTGGACGACCAACAACAACCCGAACCACTACACCACGTCGTTCAAGTTTCACCAGTGGATTGACGGCGGCTTTTTTGCGGCCACCGGCGGCATTGACGTGAAGAAACTTTCGCCGCGCATCCATCCGGCGGAAAAAATGCCGGCGGCGGCGGAACCGGACGGAATTTTTCATGCGTCGGTGGATTTCATCGTGGCGGCCAACAAGCTAGTCGAGCCGCTCTACCTCCTTGACCGCGACGGCAAATTGTCGAACCAGGAAAATCGCGGCGCGGAAGGCCGGGCGTTTCTGGAGACGCAGCTTGTGAAAAGCGGGCAACGGCTCGGCAACCTGTGGTTCACGGCCTGGGCGACCGCGCCGGAGGACACTTTTCTGGAACACGAACTGCAAAAACGCCCGCAGGCGGCGGGGGAAAAATGAGCCTGATCTCCGCCCGCCGCACCGCCGCCGCGCTGGGACTGCTGGCCGTGGCGCTCGGCGCGTTCGGCGCGCACGGCTTGAAAAACCTGCTCGCGCAACACGGCACCACCGCCATCTGGGAAAAAGCGGTGCTTTACCATTTTATCCACGCCGTGATGCTGTTCGTTTTGGCGGAACGGAGCGCCCTACCCCGGTTGGCTTGGAGTTTATTTCTGGCCGGCATCCTGACTTTTTCCGGCTCGCTTTACCTGCTGGCGGCGACCGATTTGCACTGGCTGGGCGCGGTGACGCCGGTGGGTGGATTGTGCCTGCTGGCCGGCTGGTTGGCGTTGGTACTGGACAGTGCGCGGACGAGTTAATCCGGGAACAAACGTGACTGATTTGACAAACAAATGAGGTTGCATTGCCAACTGACACACTTTATCTTTCTTTTCATAATTCCGATAGATTCATTTGCCGGTGCAAGCCCAAGCCGCATGAGTTGTTTGGACAGTTAGATGAAGTTTGGATTTTACCACAAAAATCTGATGAAAAAACACTTTGGAATCCTGATGTTGCTGCTACTGACCACCCTGGCCAGCCATGCTGACGTAACCAATTTGACGGTCAGCACCACGAGCAACACGCTTATCCCAGACGGCACTGTGTTCGGCATCACCTCCACAAACGTCATCAGCGGCATGAGCGGCGTCACCACCAACATAACGGTCAACCTCGACATCACCGGCGGCTTTTCCGGCGACCTGTATGCCTATCTGCTTTCACCGACGGGAACGATGGTTGTGCTGGTAAACCGGACGGGTATGAACTCCGGCAATAATTCTGGCTACTCTGACGCCGGATTCAACGTCACGTTCGACGCCGCTTCGGCGAACAACATTCATAATTATCAAACTTTCAGC
This sequence comes from uncultured Bifidobacteriaceae bacterium, assembly GCA_964444085.1. Taxonomy (GTDB): domain Bacteria; phylum Verrucomicrobiota; class Verrucomicrobiia; order Limisphaerales; family UBA11358; genus UBA11358. The sequence continues at coordinate 16,737 of CAYUGC010000056.1, forward strand.
CCGGTATACAACAGCGGCCAGCTCACTGGCACGTGGGCAACCGACAGCCGCGCCATTGACCCGCGTTCCATACCCTCCGCTTTCGACGCCGGGCCGACCGGCAACACGCTGGCCAACTACTACGGCTCCAACCCGAACGGCGCGTGGACGTTGTTTGTGGCCGATCTTTCCACCGGCGGTCAATCCACGCTGGCAAGCTGGAGCATGTCCGTCGTCACCGTGCCTGAACCGCAGACTTGGACCATTCTCGGTGGTGGCCTGACGGTGTGCTGGCTGATGATCCGCCGGCGCCGGAACTGACGGCTGGCGGAAATTTTTCCAGCCGCACGTTCTCAGATTTTTCCCGCCGCAGTGGCTTTTACAAAGTTGGTTTCCCGCAGATAAATCGGCTCCAGTTTTTCACCCGCCGTAAAATCGGCTCGTCCGGCCGCCAGCCACGCCACCATGGCTGCCGAAGGAAAAATCAATCTCGCAGCTTCCGGCCCAACGCATATTTCCCCGGCGTTTTCCCGCGCTGCTTTTTCCGCGCCGGAAACAATTTTAAGCGACGATGTTTCTTTCCGCGCCGTCGCCGTGATGTCCCACGCCGACAGGTAAAATTCCCCGCGCTGGGCGTCAATCACCACATTGACGCGCCCGAAAATCGTCTCCGCCTGCGCCTGCGCCGCAATGGCGTCCGCGCTGCTCACGCCGAGCAGCTTCACGCCGGACGCCAGTTGCCAACCCTGCGCCACCGCGATGGCGGCACGGATGCCGGTGTAGCTGCCGGGACCAAGGCCGATGGCGACGGCTTCAATTTCCTGCCGCGCAATTTTCGCCTCCACCAAAACTTTTTCGATGAGGCCAAAGGCATCGGTGCCGCGCGCATCGGTCTGCACGGCGGCTTCGGCCAAAACCACGCCGCCGCGCGCCAGTGCCACGCTCCGCCGGGCCGAGGAAAATTCAAGCGCCAAAATCGTCATAGATAATCATCCGTTCCGTCTCGTTCACAATTTCAATTTTCACGCGGACAAACTTTTTTCCAGCCGCCAACGGCCAGCCGCCAGTTGCCAACCGCTCCGCCCATTCAATCACTGCCACGCCTTCCGGCGACAGATATTCCTCAATGCCCGCCGTCAAAATCTGCTCCACCGTCTCCAGCCGATACAGGTCGAGGTGAAACAGTTTCAGCCGGCCGCCGGCGTATTCATTCACCAGCGTGAACGTCGGCGAATGCACGCGCCCGGCCACGCCAAGCCCGCGCGCCAGCCCGCGAACAAGCTGCGTCTTGCCCGCGCCAAGGTCGCCGCTCAAGGCAATGACCAAGCCAGTTTGCGCCGCGCGGCCGAACTTTTCGCCGAGCGATTCCGTGTCCGCCGGACTATGCGAAATGAACGTAGCCATGGGCATTAAACTTGTGCGATCCGTTCTTGTCGCGGATCAAAATTCCGTCGCCGGAAACAATTTTCCCGATGCAGCTCAATTTCACCTTCGGAAATTTCTTCTTCCACGCGTCAAGCAGTTTCACCGCGTCCTTGCTCGCGATGGTGAACAGCAATTCAAAATCCTCGCCGTCCGTCAGCGCCGCCACGAAGGCCGGCTTGGCCGAGGAA
>CAYUGC010000057.1:0-18257 GCA_964444085.1 uncultured Bifidobacteriaceae bacterium
GAACGTCAAAGCCCTCTCCTTGGAGGAGAGGGTTGGGTGAGGACGGTCGTTAAACCAATTTTAGGTGGCAGCCGACAATCACTGGCATTCAGCAAGGAACCGGGAAATGGCGGGGCAATGAAACTGATTTATGTTTTGACGCTCGCCCTCATCCTGGCCTTCTCCCCCGGGGAGAGGATTTCACCAGCCATGCTTTCGACAGCTCGAATGATTGCCCGGCCAATCCCGCGCCGGATATTTCCAAGAAACGGGGAACGTCAAAGCCCTCTCCTTGGAGGAGAGGGTTGGGTGAGGACGGTCGTTAAACTAACTTCCTCCCCCGCCCGCTTCGGCTTTGTATATTCCGGCAAGGGATGCGGCGCGCGGGTTTGCAGTTCATTGAAAATGGCATCGCGGACAACCTTCGCCTCACGGCGCAGGCGTGAATTCCAGAACCGCAGCGTCTTGATGCCGAGCGCTTGCAGAAACTTTTCCCGTTCCTAGTCATGTTTCCGTTGATCAGGAAAACCGTGCTGGCTGCCATCCAGTTCAATATTCAGCTCCGCTTCCTCACAAAAGAAATCCAGATGGTAAATGCCGCACGGATGCTGGCGGCGAAACTTGTAGCCGGCAAACCGCCGGTCACGCAGCCAGCGCCACATCAGCTTTTCCGCCCAGGTATCATCCTTGCGAAGTTGGCGGGCGCGGGCGATGTCGGCCATGACGGGAATTTATCGGACAAGCGAAAGCGGGAAAAGTTTGTTTTAACGCTCGCCCTCACCTGTGTCCTCTCCCCCGAGGAGAGGATTTCACTAGCCATGCTTCCGGTGGCTTGAATGACGGCTCAAGCAATCCAGCGCCGGTTATTTCCCAGACGCTGCCGGCTATTTCGAAGCTTTCTCCAGATCATGGTCCAGGGCCTCGCCATCGAACGGTATGACAATAACCTTGCTGCCGTGGCCATCGTTGCCGTGTTCCTGTTCCTTCTCCACGTCAATCACGGCGAGCGTGATGGCGGCGACATGCCCGTTTTCGATGTAAATACCGGGTCGTTCCAGTTTTGGCCAGCGGTTGACCGTGCCGTTGGAGTAGCGCAAGAAATCCTGTGATGGCGCGTAGGCAAGGCCACGAAAGACCCAGCCGTCAATGCCATTGGTGGACGTCAGATGATATGCCTTGCGATCACTCCAGTTGTTGACCGTGACATGATACAGGCCACCGCTGAACCAGAGGACCGGGTCTTCGAGGTGTTGCAATTCGTGCTGGGGCATGCCGACGATGTGCGGATAAATGGTCGGACCTTGCGCCTCATAAGGGCCAAGCACGCCGTTGGTGCTGAGCATGACGATGCCGGGGCGACCGAACAACTCGTAGTTGCCGTCGGGCCGCAGCAGGATGATTTCATTGGATGCGCGCCATTGGGGATTGTTGGCAACAGAAATTTTACCGAGCAGTTCCCACGGGCCATCCAAGGATTTGGAAACATAGACCGTGCCGGGACGGGTTTCGCTGATGACAATGGCGTAACGGCCATCAGCCAGTTGCAACGCGGTGACATTGTGGCCGCGGCCGCCCTCGCTGTTGGGCCAGCAAAGGCCCTTGTCCACGTAAGGGCCGAAGAGATTGTCGCTGACGGCGTGAACCGCTTTTGAATTCCACCATTCGTTGTGGCCGCGCGCCTGATCCCAACGGCTGCAGAACAGATGATATTTGCCGTCCGGGCCCTTGATGATTTTGCCGTCCCAATAATCCCATCGCGTCATTGTCACGTCTTCAAGACCGTTATTGGTATCGCGCGGGCCAACGGTCGCCGTGCCCCAGACGTTGGTGGTCAACGGGCTGAGGATGGGCATCGGCTTGAAGTAGTCAATGAAGGTCTTGGCCGGCTTGGCGTCCTGAGCATGACTGAAGTTGGCAACCGTCAAAAGGATTAAACCAATCGACAGGGCGCATAGCTTATTGTTTTTGATTTGTAACATATTTTTCAGTTCGATAAATGCACCTTCAATGAATTATTTCATTTGGTCAGGCAAAGCAACCAAACACAAGTTGGTTTCCAAAAATCGTTTTCATCAGGCGCTCTAAATTGCAGTCACTTCCACTTCTGGCAACGCCGAAGCCTGCCTGGACGGCACACCGAGAATGGTCACGCGGAACCGTCCGCGCGGCGAATTTTGCGCCGCGTCCAAACGCACTCTTTCAGCGCTGGTGGCTTGTGTCTGGTCGGCCAACAATTTCCAGTCCGTCTCACCGTCGGTGGAAATTTCGATTTTGTAACGCAGTTGCCGTTTGTCGGGAACGTCAGCTTCGTTTTACTCACGGTCGCGATGCGTTCCAAATCCACGCGCAGCCATGCGTTTGTGTCGCCGGCCGCCGCCTGCCAGAATGTCGCTGGATTGCCGGCGTTCGCCAGCCGCTACTGGGAACAGATGAAGGCGGAGATGGAAAAGCTGCTCAAAGCAGACCGGCGGAAAGCGGGCAATGACGATTCCCATGCAGGCGGTCCCCGCTGCCGGCATCGGCGGAAGGATGGCCGGTGCGGGTGGCTGAGGGCGTGGAATTGACTTGGACACCCCCGGGTGCCAAGCCAAAGTCATCCGCTAAAATCTTAAAACCCGGCCAGGGCCAGCGTCACCCCATTCGTGCAGCCACCGCAGGCGAGACTGACACCGTTGGTGCAACCGCCGCAGGCGAGATTCACGCCATTCGTGCAACCGCCGCAAGCCAGCGTGACGCTGTTTGTGCAGCCGCCGCAGGCAATGGTCGTCGGATGAGTGGCCTTGTCCGGCTGTCCGGCAATCACCGAGAGCAACGCGAGGAGGGCGAGTGAGCTAACAATCATTTGTTTCATAGGGCGGTCAGAATCAACTCATTCGAGCGGCAAGTCAACGGACAAACGTTAACCCGCATGGGACTGGACGCCGGGGCGGATTGAGGTTAATAGTCATTCAGACATTTCCCCAACCAACAACCTTGCTCATTATCGCCATGTCGAAAAATATTTTCAAACTGCTGTTGATCGGATTGGATGCTGATTGTGAAACGTGGCTGCGCTCGGGGGAGTTTGGCGTGGAACGGGCGGACAGCCTGGCCGCCGGGTTGGAGAAAATCGAGGTCCATACTTTTGACCTCATCCTGGTGGAGCTCAACCTGCCGGACAGCCGCGGGCTGAACACGTTCAGCCAGGTGCGGGTCAACGCCGCGCACACGCCGGTCATCGTGGTGGCGGACCTGGCCGAAGAGGAGCTGGCCGCGCGGACCATCCTGCCGGGTTCGCAGGATTATCTGCTCAAGCCGCAGTTGACGGGTCCGCTGCTGGTGACCACCGTGCGCAAGACGATTGACCGGCATCGCAGCCAGTTGGCGCGCAACCATGAGGGTTTCCTGTTGCAGACGCTGATGGACAACATCCCGGACGCGGTTTATTTCAAGGATACGCGCAGCCGTTTTTTGATGATGAGCCGCTCGTTGGCGAAAAAATGTCACTTGGCTGACCCGCACGCGGCGATGGGCAAAACCGACCACGACTTTTTTACCAAACCGCACGCGGATCAGGCGCTGGCGGACGAGCGGCAAATCCTGCGCACCGGCGTCCCGGCGGTGAACATCGAGGAGAGTGAAACCTGGCCCGACGGCAGCACGAGTTGGGCGTCCACCACCAAAATGCCTCTGCGCAACGAGGACGGGCGGATCGTCGGGACGTTCGGCATTTCGCGCGACATCACCAAGCGCAAGCTCGCCGAGCTGGCGCTGGCGGAGCGCACCTTGCAGTTGCACAAGAAGAACGAGCAGATCGAGGATGAGCTGAAGATGGCGCGCGAACTGCAGCTCGCCATGTTGCCGCAGAATTTCCCCAGCATTTCCGGCCATGCCTCGGAGGCGGAGGCTTTGAAGTTTTTCAGTTTCTTCATCCCCAGCGGCGCGGTCAGCGGCGATTTTTTTGACGTGGTGCCGTTGTCCAAGACCTCGGTCGGCATCTTCATCTGCGACGTCATGGGCCACGATGTGCGGGCGGCGCTGGTCACCGCCATGCTCCGGGCGCTGGTGGAGGATTTGAGCGCCAAGGCCACCGACCCCGGCCAGTTGCTCTCGGAAATCAACCAGATCCTGTCCAAGGTGTTCCGGCAGTCCGGGGCGACGATGTATGCCACGGCGTTTTATCTGGTGGCGGACGTGGCCACCGGCCAGTTGTCCTACGCGAGCGCGGCGCATCCGAATCCGCTGCATCTGAAACGTCAGGATGGCCGGGTGGAACCGCTGGGGCCGGATGCCGGGAGCAAGAAAGGCCCGGCGCTGGGCTTGTTCCGGGATTCAAAATTCCCGACCTATCAACGGCCCATGAACGAGGGCGATGTCATCGTGCTTTACACCGACGGCCTGGTGGAACAGGAAGGCCAAAACGACGAAATTTTCAGCCAGGAACGGCTGGCCGAAACCGTCCAGAGCCTGGGCGCGCTGCCGACCAAGGCGTTGTTGGCCAAAACGCTGGAGACCATCCGCAACTTTTCCGGCCAGCAGGAATTCTCCGACGATGTCTGCCTGCTGGGCATTGAGGTCAGCCAGATGCCCCCGCCCGCCGGTGAAATCTGATTGAAAAACGCGCCCGCAAACGGCAGATTCAGGGCATGACGAAATCTGTTTTCACCGGCCCGGTCTATGTCGTGCGCGACAACATTGACACGGACCAGATCATCTCCGCGCAATTTCTCAACCTCGTGCCGACCATCGCCGAGGAATACGAGAAGCTCGGCAGCCACGCGCTCGACGGCCTGCCCGCCTCGCTCTATCCGAACCGCTACGTCAAGGAAGGCCAGCTCGACAGCGAATATCCCATCGTCGTCGCCGGCAAAAACTTCGGCTGCGGCAGCTCCCGCGAACACGCGCCCATCGCGCTGGGTTCGGCCAACTGCGAACTCATCCTCGCGGAAAGCTTCGCGCGCATCTTCTTCCGCAACTGCGTGGCCACCGGCGAACTCTATCCGTGCGAATGCGCCGACCGCCTCTGCGACATCCTGAAGACGGGTGACGTAGTGACCGTGGACCTCGACGCCGCAACGGTGACGGTGAAGGCGACGGGCAAGGTTTACCAATTCAAGCCGCTGGGTGATGTGCGCCCGGTGGTGGACGCCGGCGGGCTGTTCAACTTCGCCCGCAACAGCGGCATGATCGCGAAGTAAAATTCGCAAATTAATCTGCTTCCCACTCCCCGTTCGCTGGAAAGGCGACCGGGGAGTTTTCTTTTGCCCAGACGGAACCCGTTGTCGGCCGTTCGGCTGTCGCTTTCGGACGACGTGCCGAAACACCCAGAAGGTTATACGCTGACCATTTCCCAAACGGGCATGAAATTTTTTGCGAATCCGGCGGTCTGTTCAATTTCCCCCGCAATAGCGGCTTGATTGTGAAGTGAAATAAACTGCTCTTGTCAAACTGGATGCCGTTTGATATTTGCGTGGGCAATGAAATCAGAGACTTCAGGAAAATCAAGGCAGGGACTGTTCTTTCATTTCCTTTGCTGCATTCTGGCGGGAAGTTTATTGACGGGTTGTGCTTTTAGCCGGACGCCCGTGAAATTGAGCTTTTCCCCGATCGTGAAGCAGCCATTGAAAGCGGAGCATAAGGGGGCGATAGAGGTTGGGGAAGTCAAAGACTCGCGGCTTGTGAGCGACCCTCTGGTTTTGATGCATAAGGCGAACCAGTATGGACCGACCTCCGGTGCTTATGTCACGGAGGTGCCCGTCGCCACGATTTTCCGTGATGGACTGAAATTGGCGCTGGAGCAGAATGGATTCACCGCCACAAATGCGGTTAATTATGAGCTGCACGCCGAACTCCAGAATTTTGGGATAGGCTCCATACAAAATGGTTTATTTTCAGATATAACCTCAAAATCCTGGCTTGAAGTTCGCTTTGAATTGGTAGAGCGGTCAACGGGTCAGCCGGTATGGCATGACACCTTTACCGGCAAGTTCACCGAACCGCTTTCACAATGGACGGGAGCAGACGGGAAATTTATTGCAAAAGTTTTCTCCGAGGTGTCCCAAGAAGTGGTGAAGCGGCTTATTTCGGACAAGTCATTCCGAAATTTTTTTGAATGATGCTGGTGAGGGGGGCGCTCTGCCATTGCAGAAAGATGGGGTTGCGCGATTTAATTGCCCGGCAGTGCGGATCAGATGAAGGTTATTTCAGCACGTTGGATATATTTCCATGTTTATTCCAGGTTCAATCTGTGGCTAATTGAAGGCCGATGCTAAAACGTTCAACTTTGAACCTGCTTCCCCATCCTCGCTCGCTGAAAACTCTTCGCGGCACGTTTAAGCTGCCCAAGCAGAAATCGCTGGCTGCCATCAAAGTTGTCCGCACCAAGTCTGCGCCCAATCATCCCGAAGGCTACGCGCTCACCATTTCCAAAGGTGGCATCGAGATCGCTTTTCGTGAAAATGGCGGCTTGCGCGCGGCGAAGGCGACCTTGCGGCAATTGTTCCACGAATACGGATGCAAGCTGCCCTGCCTGAAAATCCGCGACTGGCCGGATTTCGCGCGGCGCGGCGTGATACTCGACATCTCGCGCGGACGCGTGCCGAAGCTGGAGACGTTGCTCGACCTCGCGGAGAAGCTGGCCGATTTCAAAATCAACGAGCTGCAACTTTACACCGAGCACACGTTCGCCTACAAAAAACACAAATCCGTCTGGCAAAGCTGGGGCGCGCTGACGGCGAAGGAAATACAAATCCTCGATAAGCGCTGCCGTGAACTGGGCATTGACCTCGTGCCGAACCAGAATTCTTTTGGCCACCTGCGCTATTTTCTCGAAGACCCGAAGCTGAAAAAACTCGGCGAATTGTCGGAACCATTTCTCGCCGAGACGAAGGATTTTCTCCGCCGTCCGACCACGTTGGCCCCGAATCATCCCGGCACCCTGCCCTTTCTGCGCGGCTTGTATGACGAGCTGCTCCCGAACTTTTCCAGCGAGTTCTTCAACATCGGCGGCGACGAGACGTGGGACTTGGGCAAAGGCCAGAGCAAAAAACTTTGCGCCGCGAAAGGCAAAGGCCGCATCTATCTGGATTTCCTGAAGCAGCTTCACCGCGAAGTCAAAGTGCGCAACCGGAAGATGATGTTCTGGGGCGACATCATTCTGAAACATCCCGCGCTCATCCGCGAACTGGCTAAACTTGGTAGGGCTGACCTGCCGGTCAGCCGGCGAGGGCTAAAACAGGCTGACCCGCAGGTCAGCCCTACCAGCATCATTGCCTTGAACTGGGGCTACGAGGCGGACCATCCGTTCGCCAAGGAAGCCGCGCAGTTTGCGAAGGCGAAGATTCCGTTTTGCGTCTGCCCCGGAACTTCCACCTGGCAGACGCTCATCGGCAAACACGATAACGCGCTCGCCAATCTGCGCGCCGCCGCGAAGGCGGGAAAGAAGTTTGGCGCGATGGGCTTGCTCAACACGGACTGGGGCGACGGCGGACATCCGCAACCGCTGGCCGTGAGCTGGCCGCTATTCGCCGCCGGCGCGGCGCTGGCGTGGAACGCAAAATCACTGGATGAAAAAGTTCTCACCAAAGTTTTGAGTCGCGATGTGTTTGAAGATGCCACCGGCAAGGTTGCTGCGGCTGGATTTAAGCTCGGCTTCACGCATCAGAAGCTGGGGGTGAAGGCCGTGAACGAAACGCCACTCGGCACCGTCCTTGCCGCGCCGAAGCCAGCGGAACAGGAGTTATTCTGCCGGAACGGACTGAAATGGTTCGCCAAGATTCCGAAGCGGAACATTCTCGCCACGTTGAAGGAAATTCAGAAACAGCGCGCGGTCTTGCAGCGGAACGCCGAGCACCGTCTCGGCACGTTCCAAAAGCAAGCGCCCGCCCGCCGAGACGGTGCTCGGCGCTCCATCCTCATCGAGGAACTCGACCTCGCGGCGCGGATGGCGGAGCAGTCGTGTCGGTTCATACTCTGGCAGCAGACGGTCGCGGCCGGAAAGAAACCGGAAGCCAGAAAACTGGCGCAGCAAGGCCTCTATGAACTGCAAAAGCTGGAGAAAGATTTCAACGCCTATTGGCCGCTGCGAAACAAGGTGACGCCAAAGCATTGCACACAGTTTCTGCGCTGGCGGATGGAAGATTACCGGCGCGGCGACTGGTCTTAATACTTCCCCGGGAACTTCGGGCGCGGCTGGATGGTTGGCGGTGGCGGCGATTTCTTTTTCAATGGCGGCAAGGTGGGCGGCGGGACTTTCGGCCAGTTCTTCTCCGCGAACTGCGCGACCTGGCCGCTGGTGGCTTCCGGCGCTTCGACCACCGGCGTGCCAACGATTCTGACCTGGGGCGGCTGGCTGGGCAGCGGCTTGACTGCCGCCTCACCAATCTTCATTTCAGGAAACTTCATCTCGCCCATTTCAAAATCCTTGGACGAGCCGGCGGCGCCCAGGGCGGCGAAGTCCAGCTTCGGCATCGTCGGCTGCACCGACGCGGCCAGCGCCGTGTAACCGTTCACCACCCAGTCGAGTTTGCCGGTCTCGATGTCCAGCATCAGGCCGTGCACCGGAATCTTCGGGCCGATGAGCGGGCTGCTGCGCACGAAATCGCAGGCCTTGATGACGTTCTGCCGTTCGCTGCCGAACGTGCCGAAAAACTCGCTGAGGTTGTCCGGCAGACGGCTGCGGTCCACGCCAAGCGACTTCAGTTTTTCCAGCAGCGCAACGGTCGTCGTCTTGGCGACCTGGCAATCCGTGTGGCCGATGATGGCGATCTCCTCGCCGCCCTTGACGGCGCAGGCCAGCGCGAGCGAGCGCATGGTGCTGCTCATCGGGCCGGTGATGATGTTGCCGGCGTTGCGCAGCCAGATGAACTGTTCGCCGGGCAAGGCCAGCGCGTTGGGGAAAAAGGCGTTCAGGCGCGGGTCAACGCAGGTCAAGGCGATGACCGGCAGGTTGTCCGCGAAATCCGCCGGATGCAGCCCGGCGCTCGCGTCACCGGCGACAGCCCGGTGATTCGCGTCAATGATGGCTTCAAAAAGGCGCATGATTTTTCAATTTAAGGCTTCTTCAATCTCTCAAGCTCTGCTTTCAGCCGCTTGTTTTCCGCCACCAGATCATCGTCTTCAGCGTTTGTGTTGGAATCACTGCCGGATTGGGCCTCCGATGCGCCGGGGGGTTCCACGATCTTATCATCAGTCCAATAAACACCGGAAAACATGCTGGTCTTGCAATAGGCCTGATGGATTTTGCCCTGGGCATCTTCGTAAACCACTTCGTAGATGCGCTCGTTCTTCGAACCGAACCAGCCGCGGCCAAAGGGTGACCAATTGATGCTGCGGGTTTTGCCCCCTTGCTGCTCGATGCTGTCACGAATCCGGCCGTCATCCGTGGAGCCGGCGCCAAACCGGATCAACACCGCCAGCACGATGAAACCGATGACCAGAAAAGGGATGACCGCGCCCGCGTCGCCGCCGCCACTTGAGTGAATAACGAATGAAAATATCATGACTCAATCCTTCCCCTGCCCCGTTTCCGCGCGGCCGGCCTCCAGGCCTTCCATGACGCCCTTGGCGGCGGCCTTGGCGACCGTTTCCACCGCGCCCTTGGTTTCCTCGGCGACATAATTGGCGGAATCGGCCGCGACGGGAGCGACCTCGCCGGCGGCAAAACGCGCCACCGCGCCCATGAACCCATACATGGACAGCACGCCCCCGACAAACATCAGCGGCATTCCGACGAACGCCAGCCAGAACAGACGCGGCGGACCAAAATCATTCGCGCCCGCAAACATGCTGCCCACCGCGATGACGACGCAGATGACTCCCGTCAGGAAAATGAGCGGCCCGGCAATCCGCAGCGCCGTGCGGATGGAGTTTTGCTCCGGCACCTGCAGCCGTTTCAATTCCAGCGATGCCGGACGGGATGAATTGTTTTCCTGGGGCATGTTCAAATGCACGTTGTCTGGTTTCTTCCGTTTATTTTACGCGCCTAGTTGTTTCTTCCGTTCCGGCCGGCGCACGAAATAATAAATCAGCGCGCCGATCCAGTGCGTGAAGATGATGACGAGAATCCAGATGACTTTGTCGTTGCCCTGGCTGGATTCCTTCGTGGCACAGTCCACCAGCATCCAAATCCAGAATGCAAAGGCCAACAACAGCAGCGGCAGAAGAATCAAAAACATCAATAGCGGAAGGAGTACCATGGTTTTGTCTTTTGTTGTGGTAGGGACGCCGCGCGGCGGCGTCCAGATAGCGCAGCGCGCTGTCCCTACCTATTATTTGGTTTCGCCGGGTTCATCCTTGCCCATCGCCTTGCGCAGCGCGGGCACCTGTTCCAGCAGTTTCTCCAGCTTCACGCCGGTGAGGCTTTCGATGATGGGCGGCAACTGGCTGATGATGGACGTCACATCGCCGGTGAGCTTGCTCGCGCCGCCACCGGGGCCGTTGCCGGCGTTGATGATGACCATCTTCTCGGTCTTGGACAGCGGTTCGCTGATCTTGCCCGCCACTTCCGGCAGGATGCGCGTGATCATTTCGATGACGGCAGCCTCGTTGTATTGCTTGAAGCTTTCGGCCTTCACGCGCATCGCTTCGGCAGTGGCTTTGCCTTGCGCCTCGATGACCTCGGCCTGCGCCAGACCGCGCGCCTTGTTCGCATCGGCCTCGGCGAGACCGGTGGCTTTCACGACGTCGGCACCGGCAAAACCCGTGGCCTTGGTCGCGGACGCGGCACCGGCGGCCTCCGTCTCCAATTGAAACTTCTTCGCATTCGCCAGCGTCTCCACGCGATAGCGTTCGGCATCGGCGGGCTTTTGCACAGTGGCTTCCAACTCGCGCTGCTTGCGCAGAATTTCCTGCTGTTGCAGCTCGATGTTCTTCTGCTTCTCAACGATGCTGACCTGCACCTCTTCGGCCTTCACGAGCTGGCCGGTTTTGAAGCGCTGCAAATCATACGCGAGATCGGCCTGCGCCTTCTGCACGTTCACAGTCGCTTGGTATTGCGCGACGTTGGATTGGTAATCGCGTTGCGCCTCGGCGACTTTCGTGTCGGCTTGGAACTTCGCCTCCTGCCCGGCTTGGTTCGCCTGCGCCGAACGGATCACGGAATCGCGGTCGGCCTCAGCCTGCGCGATGATGGCGTCGCGCTTGACCTGGGCGATACGCGGTTTGCCGAGCGCATCGAGATAACCCTGCGTGTCGCGGATGTCACGGATGGTGAAGCTCACGATGCCCAGGCCCATGTTCGCCATGTCGCCGGCGGCGACTTCCTGCACCTTGGACGCAAACGCATCGCGGTTCTGGTAAATTTCCTCCACCGTCATCGTGCCGAGAATAGCGCGCAAGTGACCTTCCAGCGTCTGCATGGCGATGTTCTTGATGTCGTCCACGCTCTTGCTCAAAAACTGCTCCGCCGCCGTCGCGATGGAGATGTCGTCGCCCTTCACCTTGATCTGCGCGACGCCGTCCACCTTCACCGGCACGCCTTTGCTGGTATAAACTTCCGGCGTCTGCACATCAATCGTCAGCAATTCCAGCGACAGCACGTCCACCTTTTCGAGCACGGGCCAGACAAACACGCCGCCGCCCTTGACGATACGGAAGCCGACTTCCTTCACGTTGCCGTCGGGGTCGGTGATCTTGTGTTTGTTGCCGGAGATGACGAGCACCTGGTTCGGGCCGACCTTGGTGTAGCGGCTCGCCCAGATGATGGCGATGACGAACACGACGAACAGCACGGAGCCGGCGGCGAGGGCGATTTTCAACCAAGAAGAGCCGGACGGCTCCACCTGGGCAAGCATGGCAATGAGGTTCATTTTAGTCAGTAGTTTATAGTTGATGGTTGATGGCTAAATTTAGTTCGCGACTTCGACGTAAAACTGCGAGCCGACGATGCGCGTGATCCGCACCGTCTGACCGTTGGCAATCGCGCCGTTCTTTTCATCGCGCGCCGGGGCGGTGTAACGCGAACCGGACTGGATGTAGGAAATTTCGCCCACGCCATTCACCGGAATCGGCGAGATGATGGCGGCGGTCTGGCCGATGAGTTTGGCCACCTGCCCCTCGCTGGAGCTTTGCGTGTTACGGAAAATCTTGTTCATGCCCCACAACACCAGCAGCGCGATGAGGAGACCGCTGACGAAAGACAGCGGCGCGTTGACCCAGATGCTTTTGGTGGCGGGAATCTCCGACAACACCAGTCCGAACGCGCCGAACGCCGTGACGAAGCACGACAACACCGTGGGGCTGAAGAAGCTGATGCCTGGCACCCCGTCGCTCTGCATCCCCGCGTCCGCGTGGCCACCGGTGCCCACGGAGTCGTGGCCGCCGAAAAGATGACCGATGAAAGCGCTGATGACGGTGAACATCAGACCCAGCACCAGACAAAAGGCGTAGATAATCATAAGCTTGCTCCCGGTTGGTTTGTCAGGCGCATTAGAACCTGAATCCCGCCGGCATGGCAAGCCGGAACGGCAACTGATTTTGTTTCAACGCGCTGCATCACCACACTCAACCAAAAACCGGTGCCGGGCGCATTGATAATTTTCAGCGTTTTTTGGAATGGCTTCTCGCTTGCCAACTGGGACAGCCTTTCGCATTGTTTGATTCCATGCAATCGCACGAACTACTCCGCGAGGTCTTCGACAAGAAGGGCACGAAGGAAATCTCCAACGACCTCGAATTGTCCACCTCGATGGTCTATAAGTGGGCGCAGCCGGCGACGAACGGCGGTGGCATCGAGAACCCGCTCGACCGCGTGGACGCCCTCATCCAAAGCACCGGCGATCCGCGCATCGCCCAATGGGTCTGTCAGCGCGCCGGCGGCTTCTTCATCACCAATCCCAAAAACGCGCCGCATCCGCACCAGTTGATCCCGGCGACGAACCAGATCGTCCAGGAATTCGCAGACCTGCTGCACACCATCGCCCTCGCCACCGCCGATGAAAAAATCACGGAGACCGAGGCCAAGGACATCCGCGCGCGCTGGGAGGAATTGAAAAGCGTGACGGAAGGTTTCGTGGCCGCGTGCGAAGAGGGCGACTTCGGCGCACTGAAGGAGCCGGAGTTAACACAAAGGCGCAAAGACGCGAAGGCGCAGAGTTAAGCTGGCAAAAGGCAGACCCTCACCTCACCCCGGCCCTCTCCTCCCGCTGCGGGAGCGGAGAGGGAGAAATAAACACCACTTTGGCAAAATTATCAATTCGCTTGCGACTTCGCGTCTTTGCGCCTTGGCATTAAATGTCTTTTCCTTGCCGGCAAAGAACAACGCCCGCAGGTGAGTGCGGGCGTTGTTGAGGAAGATGAATGATTTACTTCGCCGCCGGGGCGTTGGTCTGGACGGGCAGCGTGGAGAGCAGGTTGCCGCTGGCCGGCGGGGTGGCCGGACCCGGGCTGGGCGGCAGCGTCGAAGCGGGTTGCGCCACCGTTCCCTGCTGTTGCTTCAACTGCACCTGCTTGGTGAAATCCGAAGCGCTGTTGTCCGTGTGCGCCTTGTCATGCAGATAGCCAAGCGCGACCGCGAGCAGGATGAACACGATGGTCGCGGTCTTGGTGATCTTCGTCAGGGCGTTGCCGGAGCCCGCGCCGAACAGCGCGTCCGCCGTGCCCGCGCCGAACGCCATGCCCGCGCCGGCGTCCTTCTTGGGCAATTGCACCAGCACCAAAAGGATCAACAGAATCGCGTTCAGGACGATGACGAACGTCAAAATACCAACAATGAATGCCATAATCGGGAAAGTTTAGATGGAATTCTTGATGATGTCAGCAAAACTTCTTGCCTCCAGCGCCGCGCCGCCGACGAGCGCGCCGTCCACGTCGGGCTGGCCCATCAGTTCCTTGGCGTTGTTGGGCTTCACGCTGCCGCCGTATTGGATGCGGACCTTGCGCGCGACCTCGGCGTCAAACATCGCGGCCAGCACGCCGCGGATGAATTTATGCGCGTCCTGCGCCTGCTGCGTGGTGGCGGTCTTGCCGGTGCCGATGGCCCAGACGGGTTCGTAGGCGACGACGGTTTCCACCATCTGTTCCTTGGTGAGGCCGGCGAGGCTGCCGCGCACCTGGGTTTCCAAAACTTTCTCCATCAAGCCGCCTTCGCGTTCGGCGAGGGTTTCACCCACGCAGACAATCGGCTTGAGGCTCGCGGCATGGACGGCGGCGGCCTTCTTGGCGATGAGCGCGTCGGATTCCTTCTGGAACTGGCGGCGTTCGCTGTGGCCGAGGATGACGTAGCGGGTGGAAAATTCCTTGAGCATGCCCGCGCAGATCTCGCCGGTGAAGGCGCCGAAATTGTTCTCGCTCATGTTCTGCGCGCCGAGGCGGATGTTTGAGTCGAGGATGGCCTTGGAGACTTCGCTCAACGCGGTGTAGGGCGGCGCAACGACGATGTCCACTTCCTTCACGCCCGCAAGGTCGCGCTTGAGGTCGGCGACGAGGGTCAGCGCCTCGGCGACGGTCTTGTTCATCTTCCAGTTGCCCGCAATGATCAGTTTACGTTCTTTGTTCATTTGAAAATTGTTTGAAGTTAAAATTTATTTCTCGCTCAACGCCGCCACGCCGGGCAGCACCTTGCCTTCGAGGAATTCCAGGCTCGCGCCGCCGCCAGTCGAGGTGTGCGAGACTTTCTTGTCCGCGCCGTATTTCTTCGCGGCCGTGGCGGTATCGCCGCCACCCACGACGGTCGTCGCGCCCGCCGCCGTCGCGGCGATGATGGCGTCGGCCATGGCCTTGGTAGCCTGCTCGAACGCGGGGAACTCGAACACGCCGGGAGGTCCGTTCCAGATGATCGTCTTGGCGCGGGCGATGACGGAGTTGAATTCCTTGATGGTTTCCGGGCCGACATCGAGGCCTTGCCAGCCGGCGGCGATGCCGCTCTTCAGCGTGGCGCTGCCAGTCTTGGCGTCGGCGGCAAACTTGTCCGCCGTGATCCAATCCACGGGCAGATGCAGCTTCTTGCCCTTGTCCGCCGCCTTCTTGAGCAGTTCGGGAACAATCTTCGCGCCTTCGGGATCGAAAATGGAATTACCAATCTCCATGTTGTCGCGCACCTTCAAAAACGTGTAGGCCATGCCGCCACCGATGATGATTTCGTCGGCCTTGTCGAGCAGGTTGCTGATGAGCTGGATCTTATCCGCGACCTTCGCGCCGCCGAGGATGGCGAGCAACGGGCGTTTGGGGTTGTCGAGCACCGCGCCAAACGCGTCGAGTTCCTTCTTCATCAGGTAACCACAGGCGCGTTGCGGGAGCTGCACGCCGGTCATCGAGCTGTGGTCGCGATGCGCGGTGCCGAACGCGTCATTGATATAGACGTCACCCAGTTTCGTGAGGCTGGCGCGGAAGGCTTTCACCTTTTCCGGCTCGGCTTTAACCTTGGTGCCGTCTTCGCGTTTGGCCTTGCCTTCTTCCTCGATGTGGAAGCGGAGGTTTTCGAGCAAAATCACGTCGCCGGGTTTGGCCTGGGCGCAGGCGGCTTCGACTTCCGCGCCGACGCAGTCGTTCAAGAACTTCACGGGCTTGCCGAGCAGCTTCGCCAGCGCGTCTGCGACGGGCTTGAGGGAAAATTTCTCGATGCGCTGTCCGTCTGGGCGGCCGAGGTGGCTCATCAGGATGACGGAGGCGCCCTTGTCGAGCGCGTATTTGATGGTGGGCAGCGCGGCTTCGATGCGCTTGGTGTTGGTGATGGCGCCGGTGACTTTGTCCTGCGGCACGTTGAAATCAACGCGGATGAGGGCGCGCTTGCCTTTCAAATCAATATCTTCGATGAACAGTTTGGCCATAAATTAAAAAGTGTTTGTTTTTCCTTGCGAACAAGGTCGCAAAGCTTATCAAAGGTTCGTCGCCAGTAAAGTGAATTTGCGGACGCAATGAAGTCGCCTGACAGTCCCGGACATTTGGCAGACAGCGGAATTGGGAGTATATTGTGCCGGCTCTGATGGCAGGCCGATCTGTGCAGAGGTTCCTCCGATGTTCAGGTTTTAAGACTGACACCAGGGCCATCTGTCATTGGAGGAATCGTCAAAACAGAATTTCCTACGGGGTTGCATCATTGGCCACTTGCCCGGGGCGGGTGAAGATGCGATGCGACACTGGTTACCAAGGGGTAAGGGCAAACAAAACCGCCTGCTGAAGTTCGCAGTGTGGAAGGGCGGCAATCGCCGGGCGGGCCGTCAAATCATTCGTTCAAGCCGGAGTGATTGTATCCTTGAATGCTCTTCAGCAGGCTGCTCATCTTGGTCGCACGCGTCGTGAGCGTGGGTCGGGATTCTTCGACCGTAACGCTTCCGGTGGAGGTGGATTCTTTCCAAGTGATCAACAGCTGTCGGGACACAATTATCGCCACCGGCAACGCCTGTAGAGACGATTTCACTGCATGTAGGCTTTGCGGAGTCATAATCTGTTTTAGCCCCGACCTGATTTTCTGTCAACAACTACTTATCCACCGCCCGCCTGAACGGGTTTTTAAACCCAAGGCCAATAACCCCCCGCCGCGCAGGCAGGCCGATGACGAAACCGTGCCGGCCACGCGCCTGCGCGTTGACAATTTCCCCGCCCTGCGACACTCTGCGCGGATGTCAAAACCTGCTCTAGGCCGGGGTTTGGGCGCGCTGCTCGGCGGAAATCCGCCGTTGCCCGCCGCGACCGCTCCCCTGCCCGCTGCCGTCCCCGATGATCGGGAACGCGTGCGCCGCGTGCCGTTGAACCGCGTCCGCCCGTCGCCGATGCAGCCGCGCAAGGATTTTTCCCAGGAATCACTCAAGGAGTTGGCGGATTCGATTCGCGAACAGGGCATCGTGCAGCCGTTGATTGTCCGCGAGCGCGGTGGTTTCTACGAGCTCATCGCCGGCGAACGCCGCTGGCGCGCGTCGCAGCTTTTGAACTTGCCGGAAGTGCCGGTCATCGTGCGCGAAGCGGACGACCGTTCGGTGCTGGAACTGGCGCTCATCGAAAACTTGCAACGCGAGAACCTGAACGCGCTGGAAGAGGCGCTGGGTTATCAGCAGCTCGCGGAACAATTTCAGCTCACGCAGGAGCAAATCGCGACGAAGGTTGGCAAGAGCCGCGCCGCCGTGGCCAACGCCACGCGCCTGCTCAAATTGCCGGCATCGGTGCAAAGTTATCTGCGCGAAAACCGGCTTTCGGTCGGCCACGCGAAAGTCATTCTCGGCCTGCCGGACGACCAGCATCAGATCATTGCCGCCGAACGCATCATCAAGGACGCGCTGAACGTGCGGCAGACGGAGGGCCTCGTCGCCAAGCTGCTCGCCCGCCCGGCCCGGCTCACGAATGACAACTCCAAACCCAAGGCGGTTGTCCCGATTGATTCCAATGTCGCGCGGCTGGAGGAAAACCTGCGGGCGAAGTTTGGCACGAAGGTGCATCTGAAATACGCGCACGGCAAGGGCGCGGTGGAAATCGCGTTCTTCAACGACGATGACTTGCAGCGCATCCTGGAAATCCTCAACATTTCAGCAGATTAAAATTTCAAAATTTCATGGTTCTCGAAATTGTCAGATACGGCCATCCCGTCCTCCGCAAAAAGGGCGAACGCATCGAAAGCGTCACGCCGGAAATCAAAAAGCTCATCGCCGACATGTTCGAGACGATGAACGAAAATCACGGCGTCGGCCTCGCCGCGCAGCAGGTCGGCGTGGCGAAACAGCTCACGGTGATTGACGTGCGCGAAATCACCGACCGCCCTTCCACGCTGGAACTAAACGGCAAGACTGCCGACGTGGCGAGCATCATGCCGCTCGTGCTCATCAACCCCGAAGTCACGCTTGTCGGCGAAGCCGTGAAGGGCGGCGAAGGCTGCTTGAGTTTCCCGGAAATTTTCGCGGAGATTTCCCGTCCCGGCACCGTGGATGTAAAGGCGCTTGATGCCAAGGGCAAGCCCATCGCCTTCCGCTGCGGCGGCCTGCTGGCGCGCGCTGTCCAACACGAGACGGATCACCTGAATGGATTACTGTTCATTGACCGCATGGACAAGAAGACCAAGGCCGAGTTGCAACCGGAATTGGACGACCTTCAGGCCGCCACCAAAAAAGCGCTGGCGAAGAAATAAATCCTCGCCCGCTTTCAAAGCCGCAACCTGGGCGGCGCCCTTACTTCAATTCGCCAGCAATCTGTTCGCCCAATGCCGCCGCTTCGGCGATCGGCTTTTTCCCTTCCCCGCGCTTCACCACTTCGTCGCGGAAGGAAATCGCCTTGAGCGTGATCTGGTCGCCGGCAATGGTGGCGTGCGCGCCGACGGGGCTTTGGCAGCCGCCGCCCATGCCGCGCAGAAACGCGCGCTCCGCCGTCACCGCGTGGAA
>CAYUGC010000058.1:0-16605 GCA_964444085.1 uncultured Bifidobacteriaceae bacterium
TCCACGCCGAGCTATCGCGGCACGCATATTGACGGCTTTCACGACGCCGTGAAGGCGCTGGTGGAGCAGCTTGGTAGCGCAGCCGGGGACGCCTGCGCCGCAGCACCCCGCATCAATCTCTTCCCCGGCATGGTTTCCGCCGCTGACCTGCGGCACCTCAAGGAAATCCTCGCCGACTTCGGTCTGAATTACACGTTGCTGCCGGATTATTCCGAGTCCATGGACGGCGAAACTTGGGAACAATACGAAAAAATCCAGTCCGGCGGCACGCCGCTCGCCGCCATCGCCGCGACCGGTTCGGCGAAGGCTTCCATCGAATTTGGCCGCGTGTTGGAAGCAAAAGAAACCGCTGGCACATCGCTGGTAAAGAAATTCAGCGTGCCACGCCATCTGCTCGGCATGCCGATGGGCATCCGTGAAACGGACGCATTCTTCAACCTCCTTGCCACGTTGAGCGGAAACGCGATTCCGCTGAAGTATCAGCGCGAACGCGGCCGGCTGGTGGACAGCTTGATTGACGGCCACAAATACACTTTTGAGAAGCGCGCCATTGTTTACGGCGACGAGGATTTGGTCATCGGCCTGACGGCGTTCCTCTGCGAGATCGGCGTGACCCCGGTGTTGTGCGCGACCGGCGCGCGCAGTGGGAAATTTGAAGCCGCCATCCGCGCCGCCGCGCCGGGCTTGCCCTCGGAAACACTGGTGAAGGCGGGTCTGGACTTCGCCGAGACGGCCGAGGTCGCGCCGGAATTGAAGCCGGATTTTCTCATCGGCAGCAGCAAGGGCTACAAGATTTCGCGCTCGCTGGACGTGCCGTTGATCCGCGTCGGCTTTCCGATTCACGACCGCGTCGGCGGCCAGCGCGTGCTGCATCTCGGTTATCGCGGTGCGCAGGAACTCTACGACCGCATCGTCAACGCGCTGCTCGAAGCGAAACAGGACACCTCAACCATCGGCTACAGCTACCTATGATTTCCACCCTCGAATCCAACTGCGGCGCGCCGGCCACCGCCGGCATTGATTTCAACAACCATCCGTGCTTCAGCAAGGAGGCGCACAAGAAATTCGGTCGCGTGCATCTGCCGGTCGCGCCGCGCTGCAACATCCAGTGTAATTTTTGCAACCGGAAATACGATTGCATCAACGAAAGCCGCCCCGGCGTGACCAGTTCGGTGCTGACGCCGGGCCAGGCGCTGGCGTATTTGGACAACGTCATCGCGAAGCGCCCGGAGATTTCCGTCATGGGCATCGCCGGGCCGGGCGACCCGTTCGCGAATCCCGAGGAGACGATGGAAACGCTCCGGATCGTCCGTAAAAAATATCCCAAGCTGATGCTTTGCGTGGCCTCGAACGGCATGGGCATCGGGCCTTACATTGATGAGCTGGCCGACCTCAAGACCAGCCACGTCACGATCACGATGACGGCGATTGACCCGGCCATTGGCGCGAAGATTTATTCTTGGGTGCGCGATGGCAAGCGTCCCTTGCGCGGCGAGGAAGGCGCGTCGGTTTTGCTGTCGCGGCAGATCGAGGCCATCGTCCGGCTCAAGCAACGCGGCGTGGTTGTGAAGGTGAACAGCATCATCATTCCCGGCATCAACGATGAACACATCCCTGATGTGGCCGCCAAGATCAAAGCGCTCGGCGCCGACCTGATGAACTGCATGGCAATGGTGCCGGTTAAAGGCGCGGTGTTTGAGGAACTCGCGCCGCCGGATAATTTGATGACCGCGCGCGTCCGCCTGCAAAGCGAGCGTCACCTGCCGCAGATGACGCATTGCGCCCGCTGCCGCGCGGATGCCGTCGGATTCATCGGCGAGGACATGACCAGCGAACAGCACGACACCATCCAGCATTTCGCCGGCATGAGTCTGAACCCGGATGAAAATGCGCAGCGGCCTTATATCGCCGTGGCCACAATGGAAGGCGCGCTGGTGAACCAGCATTTGGGCGAGGCCGAACGGTTGGCGATTTACGCGCCCGATCTCGCCGCGCCCGGCCGATTCCGGCTGGTCGAAACCCGCTCTACGCCAGCCGAGGGCAGCGAAGACCGTTGGAATAAACTGGCGGGCGAATTAAAGGATTGCCGCGCCATTCTCGTGACCGCCGCCGGGCCGTCACCGCAAAAGATGCTGACTGCGCGCGGGCTAAAAGTCGTCGAGATGGAAGGGCTGATCGACGAGGGCTTGAAAGCCGTATTCGCCGACCAGCCGGTTCCTGCCTCGATGAAACGCCGTTTCACAAGTTGCGGCGCGGGTGTCACCTGCAAAGGCACCGGCAATGGCTGCGGCTAACAAATTTTCAACCACGGATGGACACAGATGAACACGGATAAATACAAATCGGTAGGGCGGGCAGTCGTCTGCACGACATCCATCTGTCAACCAAGGCATTCTGATTCGCTGCGACGGCGCGCACGGAGTGACGCGCCCCACCCGAATCATCCGTGTTTATCTGTGTCCATCCGTGGTTCATTTTTCGTTTCAACCATCAACCAATAATCATCAACTAACATGAGCAAACCAGCACATCACATATTCGTCTGCGGCAGTTTTCGGCCCACCGGCGCGGCGGGCGTCTGTCACAAAAAGGAATCCTCGCGTCTGCTCCAGCATCTCTCGACCGAGGTGCAGGACCGCAGCCTCGACGACGTCATGGTCTCCAGCACCGGCTGCCTGAACATCTGCGACAGCGGCCCGGTGATGGTCGTTTATCCCGAAAACGTCTGGTATAAGCACGCCACCATCGAAACCGCCGAGGCGATTCTCGACAGCCTCGAAGAAAAAGCGGCACTGCCGCCGGCCACGCTGTTCGCCTGAACCCGCAATTGAAAATTGTGTTTAGGAAACATCCAACAACCAACATCGAACTCCGAACATTCAATGAAAATAGTGCCACCGCGCGGCACTGCATTGGATGTTGGTTGTTGGATGTTCAATGTTGGATGTTGAAATTCCCATGACCCCGCACCTCATTGACACCACGCTGCGCGACGGCGAGCAGGCGGCGGGCGTGGCGTTTTCGCGCTCGGAAAAAATCGGCATCGCGGCCGCGCTCGCGTTCGCCGGCGTGCCGGAACTCGAACTTGGCATCCCCGCGATGGGCCGGGCGGAGATTGACGACATCAACGCCGTCAGCGACCGCGTCTGCGGCGTGCGGCTGACGACCTGGTGCCGGGCGACGCGCGAGGATCTGCAGGCGGCGGCGCAATGCCGCGTCCACGGCGCGCATTTTTCGCTGCCGGTTTCGGAAATCCACCTGCGCGCCTGGAAAAAAAACCGCGCCTGGGTTTTGCGGACGCTCGCCGAACTGGCCGACGAATTCCGCGAACCGTTTCAATTTCTCTCCGTCGGCGCGCAGGACGCCTCGCGCGCCGACCACGAATTTCTCATCGAGTTTGCGCAGGCCGCCGAAGCCGCCGGTCTTTGCCGTCTGCGGATTGCCGACACGGTGGGAATTCTGAACCCGCTGCAAACGGCGGAACTGTTTTCCAAATTGCGTGCGGCGGTGCCGACGTTGAGCCTGGAATTTCACGGCCACAACGATCTCGGCATGGCCACGGCCAACACCATCGCCGCGCTTGCGTCCGGCGCGGACGCCGCGAGCGTCACCGTCAACGGCCTCGGCGAACGCGCCGGCAACGCGGCGCTCGACGAAGTCGTCATGGCCGCGCGGCTCACGCTCGGAAAAAACTGCGGCGTGGATTCGCGGCAGCTTTCCGTGTTGAGCGATCTGGTGGCGCACGCCTCGTGCCGGCCGCTCGCGCCGGAAAAACCTATTGTCGGCGCGGCGGCTTTCCGCCACGAATCCGGTATCCACTGCGGTGGCCTGCTGAAAGATCGCGCGACCTACGAACCGTTCGCCGCCGAGGATGTCGGCCACGCGCCGACCGAAATGGTCGTGGGCCGGCATTCCGGAACGCGGCTGCTGCGCGAAAAGCTGGAGCAGTTGAAGATTGATTTCCCGGAAGTGCTGCTGCCCGCGCTGCTCGCGGCGGTGCGCCGTTCCGCCGCCGTCCGCAAACGCAACGTGACGGCCGCCGAATTTCAAAAGCTAGTCAACAACCTAAAAAACAAACATGGCCTTCCTGACTTATAAAAAAACCGTCACCGGATCCACCGTCCGTTACGAACAACTCAAAGCGCTCAAGTTCGGCGGCCGCGACGGCCTCATCGCGAAACACGTCAAAACACTCAGCGACGAGGACGCGCGGAGCTGGAAGCTTGCAACTCCCGACTTGCTAAAACTGGCGGGACTGGAGGCCGCCAACACGACGGTGCTCTTTGATGTCACGGGCCACGACAGCACCAGCGTCTGTCTCTACGAATTGGTGAAAGTCCACGGCAGTTGCCGCGACACCTCCACCCAGCTTGCGCTCGACATGGCCGTCGTGGTTGACAAGGAGATCGGCGATGAAGCCGCCGCCTACGCGAAGAACTTTGAAATTCCTGTGCCAGAAAAACCGCGTCAACTAGGCGAAACCCTCTCGCTTTCCGGCGGCCCCGGCGGCGGCGACTGGAAATGGGGCACGCCACCGATGCAGCTTGGCGCCACGATTGTCCAAGCGCAACACAGCCACGGTCACGGCAGTGGGGAGCCGTGCGCCAATTGCAACTGCGGCCGGCGCGCTGCCGCTTCGTAGCGGCGACTCGGCAGAGCGCCGCAAACTAATGCAAACAGCGACG
The DNA here is from genome assembly GCA_964444085.1 of uncultured Bifidobacteriaceae bacterium. Lineage (GTDB taxonomy): Bacteria > Verrucomicrobiota > Verrucomicrobiia > Limisphaerales > UBA11358 > UBA11358. The sequence goes on from CAYUGC010000058.1 coordinate 4,686, forward strand.
AATGCGGCTTTCTGCCGAAAGCCGCCATGTAAGCAAAATGTGCGTTGAAGCTTCACCCAAATCAAAGTGCGGCGGAAAAAGCAACTGCGGTTGCGGCGGGCAGGGTCGCGCCAAAACCGCTGCGCTGAATCCGCGAACGATTCGCACCATTAAGTTTGCCGAGGAAGCCGGGCACCAATGCAGTTGTAGTGGTGGCGGGCGTTGTCCGCGCGAATATCTCGCGCCAACTGGCTATGTGCTAGGCGGCTTCCTGTTTTTGCATTTGCTGGTGAATTCACTGGCGCTGTGGCCGGGGAAATTCCAGTCGGCTGTGAACAAGGTGCATTCACTCGGTGCGTTGTTGCCGGTTTTGGAAATCGGCTTGGCCACCGTCCTGACCTTTCACATCGTTGTTGGCCTGCGGCAGATGCGGCGCGACAAATTGAAATTCATCACCGGCGACCATTTTCACGGCAGCCCCATGCGGCAATGGCTGCAACGTGTCACCGCCGTGATCATGCTGGCATTTGTTCTATTTCACGTCGTCACGCTGCACCGCTGGTTTGGCGGACGTTTTAATCCGGGCAATGCTTTCAGCTCGGCGTCACAAGCCATCTGGCAGTTCTGGCACGGACAGGCTGCCGGCAGTTTTCCTAATCTGCTGTTCGCGCAATTTTATCTGCTCGGCATTGTCGCGGCGGTGTATCACGTTGCCAACGGCTTGGCCACCGGCGCGGAAGTGCTCGGCTTGGTGCGGACGGAAGCCGCGCAAGACCGGCTCTGGAAAATCTCGATTTGCACCTCGCCTGCGCTGCTGCTCGCCGGTCTGGTGGCGTGGTATGCGTTTGCGGTGAGATGATAAGTCTGCGCCGATGGTGGCGGCAGATGCCATTGGCCACGATTTCGGTGGTGATGTCACAAAGGTGACGAACAACTTGCTCGAATTTGGCCGCGCCGCCGCTGCCAACCGCCCCTTGTTTTTTTCCGTCAACGCCACCAAACTCTAACCCATAAAGGAAACGATGAAACATCTCCTCACTTCAATCTTCGCCGGCGCAGCGCTGCTGTTCGCCGGTCCGGAGAAAACCCATGCCGCCCAAATTTCTGTGGCGGCCGCCGCCGATTTGAAATTTGCCCTCGACGAACTCGCGACGGAATTTCACACCAATCAGCCGGACATCATCGTCCAGATCACCTATGGTTCGTCGGGCAGCTTTTACACGCAGCTCCAAAACCAAGCGCCGTTCGATCTCTTCTTCTCGGCGGATGTCGCGTATCCGCGCAAGCTCGCCGCCGCCGGGCTGGCGCTTGATACGAACGTCTTTCTTTACGCCGTTGGACGCATCGTGGTCTGGGTGCCGAAAGCGTCGCTTGTGGATATTGAAAAGCTGGGCATCCAGTCGCTCTTCGCGCCGTCGGTGCAGAAGATTGCCATCGCCAATCCCAAGCACGCGCCTTATGGCGTCGCGGCGGTGGCGGCCATGAAGTCGCTGAAAGTTTATGAGCCGGCGGAACCGAAGCTGGTGTTTGGTGAGAATGTCGCGCAGACGGCGCAGTTCGTGCAGAGCGGCGCGGCGGACATCGGCGTCATCGCGCTGTCGCTGGCCATTGCCCCGACGATGCAGGGGGCTGGCCGCTATTGGGAGATTCCCCTCAACGCCTATCCGAAAATGGAACAGGGCGGCATCATCCTGAACTGGACGAAAGAAGCGGAGGCTGCGCGGGCATTCCGTGATTTCGTGCTGGGCCAGCATGGACGCGACGTGCTGAAACGCTACGGATTTTATCTGCCCGAAAAATAATCATGGACTGGCAAGCCATCGGATTAAGCCTGCGCCTCGCGGCCTGCACCACGTTCCTACTCGTGGCGTTCGGCCTGCCGCTGGCGTATTGGCTGGCGAACACGCGCTGGCGCGGGAAGTTTTTCATCGAGGCGCTGGTGGCGCTGCCCATCGTGCTGCCGCCGACGGTGCTGGGTTTTTATGTGCTGATGGCGATTGGCCCGCACAGTCCGCTCGGACGGTTTTATGAATCGCTGTTCGGCCACCGGCTGCCGTTCACGTTTCAGGGATTGCTGCTGGCCTCGGTGCTTTACAGCCTGCCCTTTGCCGTGCAGCCGTTCACCAGCGCATTCACCTCGGTGGATCGGCGCATGCTGGAAGCCTCATGGTGTCTCGGTGTGGGCCGGCTCGGCACGTTCTTTCGCGTGGCGCTGCCGCTGGCGTGGCCGGGCGTGCTCACGGGCATGGTGCTGAGCTTCACGCACACGCTGGGCGAATTTGGCGTGGTGCTGATGATCGGCGGTAATTTGCCCGGCGTCACGCGCACGGTTTCGATTTCCATTTACGACGAAGTGCAATCGCTCAACTACGCCGCTGCCAACCAGACTTCGCTGGCGCTGCTGCTGTTTTCCTTTGCGGCCCTCATCCTGACCTACGGCTGCCAACGCAAATTCATACAAGTATGGCCGACACGCTGACCGCGAATTTTCGCCAGCAATTTCCTGGCGGCCCGGAAATCGCCGTGGCCGATTTGCGCATCGGCGCTGGCATCACGGTTTTGTTCGGTGCGTCTGGCTCCGGCAAGACCACGGTGCTCCGCTGCCTTGCTGGACTTGAAATCCCGGAAGCGGGCGAAATCCGGATTGGCGATGAAGTGTGGTTTCAAAAAATCGGAAAGCAGAAAGCGAAAAGCGGAGACATTTTTGCGTCACCGCAAGAGCGGCGCATCGGTTTTGTGCCGCAGGATTACGCGCTGTTTCCGCATCTGACGGTCGCGGGCAATGTCAGCTACGGCTTGAATGATTTGCCCGCCGCCGAACGCATGTCGCGTGTGGCCGAAACGCTGCGGTGGCTCGGCCTCGACGAATTGAAAAAACGGCTGCCGCGCGAGTTGTCCGGCGGCCAGCAGCAGCGGGTGGCGCTGGCGCGCGCCGTGGTGCGCCGGCCAAAATTATTATTGCTCGACGAACCGCTCGCTGCGCTGGATACGCCCACGCGGCTGCGCTTGCGCGGCGAATTGCGGCAATTGCTCCGGCAGCTTGGCATCCCGACAATCATCGTGACACACGACCGCGCCGAAGCTCTGGCGCTGGGCGACCAGATGGTGGTGATGGTCGCTGGCCGCAACCAGCAATCCGGCCCGGTGACGGAGGTGTTCAACCGCCCGGCCAACCTGGCGGTGGCGCACATCGCCGGCACGGAAACCGTCCTGCCCGCCCGGGTGCTGAAGGTGGCGGACGGCATTGTGACCGTGGCCGTGGGCGATGTGAAGCTCGTCGCGGTGGCGGCGGATTTTCCGGTGGACGCCACCGAGGCCCACGTCTGCATCCGCGCGGACGACGTGATGCTGGTGGCCGATGCCTTGCCACAGGCAAGTGCGCGCAACCGGTTTTCCGCAACGGTCGTTTCCGTGGAACGCGACGGCCCGCTGCTGCGGGTGGAATTGGATTGTGGATTCCTGCTCAAGGCGCTACTCACGCCGCAGGCCGGTGCCGAAATGAAATTGCAGCCGCGCGCCGCCGTGGGCGTTTTGATCAAGGCCCCGCATATCCATCTGATTCCTCGATACGTCTTGTAAACAGGTTTATTCGTGGTTGGCAGGCCCAAGGTCGCAGGCACCTTGGCGATTGGACAACTCCCCGTCCAGACCGGCGCACCATCGCCGATCTGGCGGGCGCGGAAAAAATCTCGGGCGACCACATCAGCGGGGCGATTCAATCTCGCTCGCTCGACCGGCAGTTGTGGGGCTGATTCACGCTCCTTGCATCATCGCGTAGATGTAGATGTTCACGACCATTCGCATGCAAAGCACGTCCGTCCCGGCCGGCTGGACTCCCGGATATTCCACATGATCCCAACCGCATTGCCATCCGCATACGCCGATGATCCCGGCCATGCGCGAACCGATCATCACGCCGTAAAGTCCGTGCGCTTCCTTCTTCGCATCATAGATGCCGGCCATGTAGGTATGCAGCGGCCGCGGGTTCGGCATCTCGAAGTGGCACCGGTAAACATCATGGGTTGGAGGTAACGGCACGATTTTCGCCTCGGGCAGGACCATCGAGTAAAATGCGAATTGCTGGCGTAGAAATTCGTCGAAATCCGGCGTGACACCGCTGTCGTGGCAGGCATCCACCAAAATAAAGCCGCCGCGCCGGATATATTCAGCGATGTTGCTCCGGCCGGTCTCGCCGACGATCGCGCCAACTCCTTGTGAAAACAGCAGCGGATACCGGCAGAGTTCGGACAAATTATCGGCATCGGCCACATACCAGATGGGGTCAATGTTGAGAGTCGTTTCGTCCCGGAAAAACCTTGTCAGTATCGGGTCCGCTGTCGCATGTCGCCGCCACCACGGATGGGGTGTTTTCAGGCGCGCCCAGCCGACCCGATCGCCCCGCAAACGATTGAAACCCGCGCCGAAGACCGCCAGCCCCGGCGCCAGTGCCGCGCCGGCCAGCATCGCCTGCAAAAACCGGCGGCGGGAAAAATGTGTGTGATGGCTCATAATAATTTCCAGCGCCGCCGCGCAATCAATTCCGTGGCATAAAGCCCCAGCATCACGACCAGCAACCCGCCGGAATTCCACAACGGCTCCGGTGTTTTCATGGGCGGCCTGGCCTTGGTTTCCATCGGCATTTGAAAATCCGCCGCGTCCTGCACCAGCGCGCCGCCCGTGCTTTCGGCCAACTGTTTCATGCCCGCCACGTCGGCCGGCAGGTTCAGAAGTTCGGCTGAAACGGGTTTCTGTCCGACCGGAAATGCCACGCGCGCCTGCCGGCCCGCCGCATCCGTCGCGCACACTTCCCAGCGGCCCGTTGTGGTCGGCGCAAAGCCCGCCACCCAGGCCGGATGGTCCGCGGTCGAGGCATCGGAAACGGTCATTCGTTGCCGGGTGCCGCCGGGCGACACGGCTTCAAATACCGGCGCATTTTCCGTGTTCGCGGAAAAAAGCACCGGCGTGTTCATGGCGGCCGATGGCGTCAGTTTCACCACGCACAAGCCTTCGCCCGATGCCGGCGCGAGCGAGAGCAGCAGTTGCTGCCAGAATTTTTCCACCGCGTGACTGTTGCTCGGCAGCGACAATTTCCAGCGCCACAGCAAATCCGTCGTCAGCGCCGCCGCGAAACCGTTGCCAAACCGCTGCCGCGCCAGCAGCACGTCCGGCGCGCCCTCGCCGCTCACCGCCAGCGTCTCCGCGCCCGGCTTCGCTGCGCGCACTTTGGCGTTGGCGGCAAATTGCGGCAGCGCCTCGCTGTTTGTGGCGAACAAGTTGTTTGCCGGCGAATGCGGCGCGCCCGCCGGCCGCGCAAATGGTTTCAACGTGATCGCCTGGCTGCCGCCCGCGAGCATCTCGTCGCCCGATTGCGCCGCATTCACGGACAACTGAAACTGCATCTGTTGCACCGCGGCGTTGGCTGGGTCGTTTCGCGTGGCAAACACCACCGGCAACATCTGCTCCAGCGCCGTGCCGGAAAAGCCTTCCGTCGCCTGCGAGTCCGGTGAAATGAACAGCACGCCGCCCCCGCCGCGCACATAATCCACGAGCGCCTGCTGCTGTCGTGGCGTGAGTTGATCCGCGAAAACGTGTGCCAGCACCACGATCTGAAACCGCCGCAGTTCCGTCGCGTCCTCCGGCAAATCCGCCAGCGCCGCGTTGTTTGCCGCCGTGAGCTGCACCTGCAACGCCGGGTTCAAAATCGCCGTCAGCCGGAAGCTCGGATCGCTCTCCAGTGCGCCGCGCAAAAACCGGTAGCCCCATTGCAGCGCGCCCTGATAATACAGCACCTCCATCGTTTTGCTTTCGACCACGTCCGCCACGCACGAAGCCAACTGGTCGCCGGCACGGAATTCCAGCGTCAGCGCCCCCGGCTCGCCCGAATCCACCGTCACCGGCCACGACAAGGTGTTGTGGCCCGCGCGCGCCGTCAGCCGCGTGGACGCCGTTTTTTTGCCGTTCACCCAAAGTTCCACCGGCTGTTCTTGATCCTGCGCCACCACCGTTTCAATCACCGCCGTTGCCGTGAACTGCGTTTGCCGCAGCACGCGCGCCGGAGCCTTGACCTCGCGCAGTTCCAGACTCGCGCCGGGCAGTAAATGATTTTCGCCCGGCACAAAATAAATCGGCACGCCGCGCGCCACGGCTTCCGCCGAGAATTTTGCTGCATCATCCACCGTGGTGTCCAAGCCGTCCGTCAGGCAGACGACCGCCGCCGGGTTTTCCGCCAAGGTCTGCCGCAAGGCTGCGAACAAATGCGTTTCGCTGCCGGGCGCGCCGGTGTTCACCGCGTCATCGAGCGACGACGCGGATTGCATGTCATTGGCAAATCGGCGGTAATTGATGCTGGAAAAATATTGTTTCGCCGCCGGCTCCGCCTGTTTCCAGCGCCGCCCGGCCGCCGCCAGTCGCGTGCCGCCGCGATGATCCGGCGTGCTCATGCTGGCCGAGCGATCCACCAGCACCGTCAGCGTGTGCGACGGTTTTTTCGGCGGTTCGGTTTTCTCCACGCGTTCCGGGTTGGCGAGGCATAGCAGCAATAACAGCACCACCGCCGCGCGCAAACCGACCAGCCACCGCCGGGCGCGCGGCGTCAGTTCGCCGGGTGCGCGCCGGTAAAACCAGACGACGTAAATCATCCCCGCCACGCCCAGCGTGACGATCAAGGTTGTGGCTGCGGGCGTGGGCCAATCGTGCAGCCAGCCGCCGAATTGCCATTCAATGTGCGTCATTCGGTTCGTCCTTGGCCGGCTGGTAATCGCGGGAAACCTGCTCGAAATAATCCGCCACCGCCGCGCGATACGCCGGCGGCGCGGCGGCGGGTTCCTTCGACGCCAGTTCAAACTGCCGGCGCATTCCGGCCAGTTGCGTTTGCAGCGCATTGATCACGCCGGTCAGCGGCGGATCAATCTCCAAAACCAGCGGCACAAAATCCTTCGGATCGCGCGGCGGCTGTTCCGCAGCCGCGCGCAAAACTTCGTCGAGCTTTTTCACATAAACCAAGTCGGATGTCACGGTTCGTCCTTCCGCGCTGTCGAGTCGCAATTCATCCAGCAACCGCGCGCCCTCCGCGCGCTGAAGTTCCTCGCGGCTCAATTCCGGCCCGCGCGCGTGCGACGGCTCATTCGCCACGCCGCCGTTGCCCCCGCCCGGTGCACTGGCTGAAGGATTGGGCGCGCTTGATTTGTTGGGTTCGCCGGCTTTGCCTTGTCCGGTGGGCTTGCTTTCCCCTGACTTGGCCATGTCGCCTGATTTGCCCGAGCCGCCGGATGACGAGTTGCCCGGACTATTTCCCGGATTGCTGCACTGGCCGCTGCCTTGCGACGCCAGATTTTTCAGGTTTGCCTGCGTGCGCTGCATCCGGTCCACGAGCCGCGCCAGCTCCTGCCGCGACATCGGTCCCGGATTGCGCTGCTGCCCGGCGCGCTCGGCCAGTTCGTCCAATTTTTTCGCGAGCGCCTCGGTTTGCGTGGCGTCGCGCGGCGATGCCTGCGCTTGGGCCAGCATTTGTTTGAGTGACTCGCCTTGCAGCATTTTCACCAAGTCGTTGAGGCGGGTGGCGGCGTTGGTCACGCCGTTTTCCTGCTGGCGCTGCGCCTCGGCGGCAAGCTGTTTTGCAGCTTCGTTGATTGCGTCTTCGGTTTTCTTCAACTCTGCGGCGGCCTCCGCGTCCGTTTTGGCCTGCGGCGCGCGGCGCGTGTTGCCGGCGGCGGCGGAAAGTTGGAGCAATGCGTCGGCCAGTTTGTTCTTCGCGGCCTGATTGCCGCCGGCGCGCAACGCGGCGGCGGTCTGGCGCAGCTCGCGCGCCGCCGCCGCCGCCGGTTCGCTGGCGGCGGCAAAATCATTTTGACCAATCTGCTCCTGCGATTTGCCGGCGAAATCATCGCCCGACTGCAAATGCTTCAAAGCATCCGCCTTGATTTCCGGGTCGTTCAGGAAATCGCCGATGTGCTCCTTGATTTTTGCCTGCCGCTCGCCCGGCGCGCCGGCGACTTCCTCCGGGTTTGAATTTGCGTCCTCGCTCGCGAGCTTGCTCAGGGAATTGGTGTTGCCGCTGGCCAGGTCGCCCGCGAGTTGCGACTGCGCCTTGGCCAGTGCGTCAATTTTCCCGGCGCGCGTCAGCGGATGCGTTTTCAACTCCAGATTTTTTGGGCGCTGAAACGGGTCGGCGGCCTTGGGCTGCTGGCTTTGACTGGCGAGCTTGATGGAATTCTTCAAGTATTTTTCCACCTCGGTAAGATAACCCAGCGCCTGCCCCTGCGGCTGGAGCGCCGGCTGGTTTTCCTGTTTCATAATCTTTCCGCCGGCGTCCGCCATCAGCGGTTGCGACTCGCGAACCAGGCTGAGAATCTGGTCGGGATAATGATTCGTCCGCATCAGCTCAATGACTTCGTCCGTCCGTCCGGCCAGCTGGTTTTGCTCGCCGCCCACGCGGGAATTGTCGTCGCGCCATTCGCTGTCGGCGTGGCTGACGTCGGCGTGGGCGAGCGTGAAATTGTCCTTCATCAGCCGCAATTGCGCGGCTTTGAGCGCGGTGACGTGGTTGAAACATTTGCTCGGCTGGTCGCCGCCGGCGCAGATGAAAGTGTCCTCGCGCACTGGCTTGACCTGCACGAACTGCACCGGCGAAACCGTCGGCGACAGAGCGGCGTCACCGATTCGCTGCGCGGTCAGGTGATACGACACGATGTCGTAAGTCTTCACGTCCAACTGATCGAGATAGATGGACGGCTTGAGCGTGTGCGAGCCGGGTTTGGACAAATCATCCGTAATCGGCTGCGAAAGTTTATGGGCGCCGTTTACTTCGACTTCCAAAACGGCGTTGCGCAAGCCGGTCGAGGAATCCGCCTCGGCTTCCAGCGGCACTTCCTCGATGGCGGTCGCGGAAGTTTCGGATTCGGGCGAACGCCATTCAATGCTGGCGGTTGGCGCGGGCGGCTCTGCTTTTTTTTCCGCAACAACGGGGATATCTTTTTTCGCTTTGGCGTCCACCTGCACCGGGCGCGCCCAGCAAATCAGCGTGGCCAGATGTGCGATGGCGAGCAACGTCACGAGCACAACTGACACCGCCAGCCAGCGCCGGCGCGGAGCGATCCGGCTTTGCTGGAGAAATTGTTCCGTCTCCGCGCGCTGGGCTTTTGCCATCGCGTGTTGCGCGTCGTGCAATGCCGTGGCGGCTTCCAGCCGGTTGGCCGTGGCGAGCGTGGCATCCATTTCCGCCGCGCTGCGCAGCAACGTCCGCCGCCGCGCGCGCCACAATGCCGCTGCGCCCAGGGCAGTGATCGTGAGGCTGGCCAGCCAGCCAATCCGCAGCCAATGCCAGTCCGCCACCGGCGCAAAAGAAGGATGCAGACACCACAATAATCCCAGTGCGAGCGCAAGGCCGGCCGCCACCAGGGCGAGCAGCGGCGTCCATTGCGTTGCGCGATGTTGGGCGCGAACGAGAGATTCAGAATTCAATTTCGTTTTCATATTTCACCTCGATTGCCTGTTTTCAAATTTCATCGTGTCGTTCGATTGGCCAGCGCCAGCTCCGCCAGCAGGGCGCAGCCGCCGATGGCCAGCAGCCACCACCAGAGGCGCTGGCGATTCTCCGCCGCCGCCCACGCGGTCGGCAGCGCGGCGGCGAAGTGCGCATTCGCCGGCGCGGATTCCGGTGATTCCAGTGCCCCGAGCTGGTCCGGATTCGGCCACGGCGAAAGATCGGATTCTTCCACCGGCGTGTTCACGGCAATGACTTTCTTCCCGCCGTTGCCGGAAAATTCATACAAACCCGGTGCGACCGGGCGCACGCTGCCGTTCACGGCCAGATCTTTTTGCGGCGCCGGCGTATCGAGCGCGTGCCAGGTGCCGGCATTCTCGGGCAATGGAATGGCGTCGCCGACTCGCCAGTCGGTGTGCGCGTCCTTGACCGCGCCGAGCCAGCGTGCGGCGCAATGCACGAACGGCACAAACGACGGTTGCGCCGGCCAGTCCGTTGCCGCGCGCTCCAGCGGAAATCCGGCGAGCAACAGCCGGTGGCCGTTGCTGTCGAGTTCGGCGATGGCCATCTTGCCGTCCGGCCAATTGGCGACGGGCGCAAGCGCGTCGCCGGCGAGATCAAAGCCGCGATAAAATTCCACTTCGAGCAGCGGCAACAGGCTCTGACCGGCGAAGGCCGCGAGCGCCGGATGCTCGGCGTCCCAGTCGCGCAAATGCCACGGTTCGTCCGCCGCCGGTCGCGTGATGACGCGCACGCCGTGCCGCTGAAGCCAGTCTTTCTGCGCGGCGCTCCCGTCCACAAAAATCAAAACGGCGCCACCGGCTTCCCAAAATTGATCCAGCCGCGTCAGCGCCGCGTCACGAAACGAAGCGTCGTTGCGCAACACCACCGCCCCATCCAACGGCCAGGCGTGGTCAGGCAAAGCAGCCGGATCAAAGCCGGCGCCGGGAATTTTCTGAGTCGCGCGCAAGGCGTGCGTGAGAAAATCCGTTGCGCTGGCGGCATCCAGCAACACACGGCTTGTCGCGGTTGTCGTGGCCGCAATCCACGCCGAGTCGTCCGCCGGCAAATCATCGGCGTCCAGCGACACGCGCCAGCCGGCGGCCGCGGCGGGCCAGTCGCCGGGGATGGTCAATTTATTGTCGCCGGGACGAAGCACGATGCTTTGTGTGGCGAGCACGTGTTTGTCATTGTAAACACTGATTTGTCGCCGGTCCGGCGTCGTGGGTTGAAATTGACGGATCACGACCTCCAGCGAATTTGTGCCGCTGGCGGATTGGCGGGCGGAAATGATCGCCGCCTGACGTTGAGGTGCGGTCGCCGCGCCCATGAATCGGAAGCGGATGCCGGGTGGAAGTTTTTCGGCGAGATCCGTGCCCCGCCAGCCGGCGCGCTGTTCGTCCGCGGCCCACGCGAGAATTCTGGTGCCCGCGTCGGTTTTGGCCAGCGTGTCGCCGGCCAGCCGCAGCGGCCGGGCGTAACGGGTTTTTTCGTAGCCGGGCTGGGTGGCCGCCAGCGCGGTGCGGACACGCGCCAGATCATCCGTCAGCGGCACGAGCCAGGTTGGTTCGGGCTGCATGATGAGCAGCGCGGCTTGGTCGCCGGGAGTCAGTTCTTCGAGCTGGCCGAGACTCCAGCGCTGCGTTTCTTCCCAGCGTCCGCGCGCCTGCTGGCTCATGGAATTGTCGAGCGCGATGACCAGCGCTTTGCGGGTGGCTAACGGCGATTTGCCCCAGAACGGCCGGGCGAATGCCGCGCACAGCAGCGCAATGGCGAGGCAGCGCAGCAGCAAGGTCAGCCAGCGCAGCAGCCGGTTGCGCCGCGTGTCGCGCAACGCCGATTCGCCGAGGAAACGCAGCGACGGAAACCGCACGACGTCGCGCGGCTTGCGCCGCAGCAAATGCAGCACCACCGGCAGCCCGATGAGCGCCGCGCCGGCCAGAAAGCCTGGAAAAAGCCAGTTCATGCGGAGAGGGAAAACATCCGACAACCAACATCGAACATCCAACATCCAGTAAATTCTCGCGCGCCGGCCGCTGAACATGGGATGTTCAGTGTTGGATGTTGGATGTTGGTTGTTTTTGAAATTTTTATCATCGCAGGCGCTCCTTTCTCGCCGCGACATAGCTCGCGAGCGCGGCAACCGGCGGTTGATCGGTGCGAAGCTGGACCAAATCGCCGCCGACCGCGCGAAATTGTTCTTCCAAGCCGGCGCAGAATTGGCGGAAGCGTTGCAGATAGCCGGCGCGCACGGCGGGTGCGTCGAGCTGCTGGCGCGCGCCGCTCTCGGCGTCCACCCAGATGCCGGCGTTATCCAGATCAAAATCCAGTTCCAGCGGATCGAGTACATGCAGGCCGATGAGGTCATGGCCGTCGTAGCGCAGGCGGCTCAACGCGGATTCCATCGCCGGCAAATCCTCGTAAAAATCGCTGGCGATGACGACGAGCGAACGCGGTGGA
>CAYUGC010000058.1:16705-18244 GCA_964444085.1 uncultured Bifidobacteriaceae bacterium
CGCCGGCAAATCCTCGTAAAAATCGCTGGCGATGACGACGAGCGAACGCGGTGGAATGATTTCCGCAAGCGCTTCGAGCGAGCGCGCCAGGGCGGTTTGGCGTTGCGGTGAAAAATTCTCCAGCCGGCCGATGAACGTGTGCCAGTGCGACGACGTCGATCGGGCGCGGAGAAAATCCGCCAGTTCCGCGCCGGCGACGCCAAGACCGAAGGCGTCGCCCTGGCGTTGCGCGAGCGTGGCGACGCCGGCGAGTGTGAGCCGGGCGAAGTCCAGTTTGTTCAACCCGCTTTTGCGGGACGCAAAATCCATCGAGGCGCTGGCGTCGAGCACGGTGAAAACGCGGAGTTGCGCTTCCTCCTCGTATTGCTTGACGTGCAGGCGGTCGCTGCGGGCGAACAGCCGCCAGTCCACGCGCCGCAAATCGTCGCCGAGCTGGTAGTCGCGATACTCGGCAAACTCAACCGACGAACCTTTCTGCGGACTGCGATGGCGTCCGCTCAAGAAACTGTCCACCAGACAGCGCGAGCGCAACGCGAGCGACGGCAGGTCGGCCAGCAGTTGCAGATCCAGCGGCGCGATCCGTGGCGGCAGGCGTCCGGGAAGCGGCGCCGAGCGGGGCCATGTCGGCGGTGCGGTCATGCTATTTCACCGTTTCCAACAGCCGGTCAATCAGCGCGTCCACCGTTTGTTTGTCGGCCTCGGCGCGGTAGTTGGTGATGATGCGATGGCGCAGCACGAGTTTTGCCGCGCGCTGGATGTCTTCGCGGGCGACGTTGAAACGGCCGTCGAGCACGGCAAAAACTTTTCCGGCGAGCGCGAGATATTGCGAGGCGCGCGGGCCGGCGCCCCATTGGACGTAGCGCTTGATGAAATCGGCGGCGGTGGTTTCGGGCCGCGTCGCTTGCACGAGCGCGACGGCGTAATGCGCGACGGTTTCCGGCACGGGCACCTGCCGCACGGCGTGCTGCAACGCCAGCAATTCCTCGCCGGTCCAGATTTTTTCCAGCGGCGCCAGCTCGTCGCCGGTGGTGCTGAGCAGAATCTGCACTTCGTCGGCGTGGGACGGATAATTCACGCGCAGGTTGAACATGAAGCGGTCCAACTGCGCCTCGGGCAGCGGATAGGTGCCTTCCTGCTCGATGGGATTCTGCGTGGCCATCACAAAAAACGGCGACGGCAAATCGTAGCTGCGGCCGGCGACCGTGACGCGGCGTTCCTGCATGGCTTCGAGCAGCGCGGCCTGCGTCTTGGGCGGCGTGCGGTTGATTTCGTCGGCGAGAATCAGGCTGGCGAACACCGGGCCGCGCACGAAGCGGAATTGCCGTCGGCCATCCTCGCTTTCTTCGAGAATTTCCGTGCCGGTGATGTCGCTGGGCATCAGGTCGGGCGTGAATTGAATGCGCTGGAACGGCAAATCGAGCAACTCGGCGAGGCTGCGGATGAGCAGCGTCTTGGCGAGACCCGGCACGCCGATCATCAGCACATGGCCTTGCACGGCGAGCGCGACGAAGAGGTCGCGGATGACTTCGTCCTGGCCGA
>CAYUGC010000059.1:0-18049 GCA_964444085.1 uncultured Bifidobacteriaceae bacterium
TCCGGCGCGGAAGGCGTGGAGACGGCCATCAAATACGCCAAGTGCGCCACCGGCAAACCCGCGCTCATCCATTGCAAAAAATCTTTCCACGGCCTCACCAGCGGCGCGCTCGGCGTCAACGGCGACGACAGCTTCCGCGACGGTTTTGCGCCGTTCCTGCCGGATTGCCGCGCGATTCCGTTCAATGATCTGGACGCTTTGGAAAAGGAATTGAAGAAAGGCGACGTCGCCGCGTTCATCGTGGAACCCATTCAGGGCAAGGGCGTGAACCTGCCGCTGCCCGGCTATCTGCTGGCGGCGCAACAGCTCTGCCGCAAGCACGGTGCGCTCTTCATTGACGACGAAGTGCAGTCCGGCATGGGTCGCACGGGCAAATTTCTCGCCATCGAACACGAAGGCGCGGTGGACCCCGACATCGTGATTCTCGCCAAGACGCTGTCCGCCGGCTTCGTGCCCGTCGGCGCGGTGTTGTGCAAAAAGTGGATCCACGAAAAGGTGTTTTCCTCCATGTCGCGCTCCGTGGTGCACAGCTCCACTTTCAGCCAGGGGAGCTTTGCGATGGCCGCCGGCCTCGTCGCGCTCGATGTGCTCGACCGCGAAAACCTCATCGCCAACGCCGCGAAGATGGGCGACCTCATCGGCCAGGGCCTGACCGCGATGATTCCGCGCTTTGAATTCATGAAGGAAGTCCGCTGGCGCGGTTTGATGACCGGCATCGAGTTCGGCTCGCCCAAATCCATCTCGCTGAAGATCGCGTGGACCACCTGCCACACGCTCGACAAGAGTTTGTTCCCACAGGCTGCCGTCATTCCGCTGCTGGACAAGCATCACATCATCACGCAGGTCGCCGGGCACGCCGTGGACGTCGTCAAACTTCTCCCGCCGCTCGTCATCAACGAGGGCGACGTGAAATACTTCCTGACCGCGTTCGAGGACACCATGGTGCAGATGCACAAATTCCCCGGACCCGCGTGGGACGTGCTGACGGGCATCGGCAAGATGGCCCTGACGCAGCGCGCGCGTTGACGAAACCCTGCGCGCCGGTTTCTGGCCGGCTTCGCGGATGTTTGATTCATGCGAATCGAATCCAAAACGGTTGGCCGACCATGCCAATATGCGTTCGGTATTGTCGCGCTGCTGTTCTTCCTGTTGGCCAGCCCCGGCTGCGTGTATTTGCCCGGTGCCGGCAGGGTGGTCAACCCCGTGGTGACCGGCAAACCCATCGCCCTGGACAACCTGCTCGTGACCGTCACCAGTCTGGCGGCTGATTCCGAGGCCGAAAAAACTATGTTCGGCGAGGCGCTGGTTTCCAGCCTGAAAGAAACCCGGTTATTTGTGTCCGTGGCGGGGAATCCGGCCGGTCTGGAGGCCGATGACGGCGTGAAAATCTCCGTAGCGATCATCGCGCTCAAGAAAGTGACCGACAATGCGCGTGCCTGGACCGGGGCATTGGCCGGTCGCGCGCGCATTGCGGTGCGCGTGACGATCACGGACCTGAAATCCGGGCAGCCCATTGAGTCATTTGCGGCGGAAGGACAGTCCGGCGAATCCGCCTATGCCGGCACCACGGATGAAGCGGTCCAGCAGGCCGTCCAACCCATCGTGGCGGAAGTCCTCAAGCTCAATGCCCAAACCGGTCAGTGATTCTGAAACCGGCGTTTAAGGCCTTCGGTAGAATGGCTGTTTACTTGCCTTATCAATGTTTAACTGGCGAACCGAAACCTATCGCGCCAGCCGGTAAAAAATATGCCCTTCGGAAAGTGTATTCGTGAGGACATATTGCCCGTTGGTATTGATCGCTGTGGCGGTGACCGGGGTCCAAGCCGCCGTCGCCGACAGATTGCCGGCAGATTGCAGCGTGAAGCCGTCCGCATTCGTCGGCCAGGCCAGCACCGCTCTGCCGCCGGAGAAATTCAGGTTCAACGGTGGCGGCACAAACAGGCTGAACACCGCCCCGCTGCCGCCGCTGCCGCCCGTGTGTGCCACGCCATACAGCGTGTTGCTCGACAGGATCACCGACACCGGCACCGCGCCGTCGGCGTTGGTGAGATTGGGCAGATGGCTGAAATTGTAGAGCACCTTGAAACCCGAGCCGTCCGGGTTCACCACGAACACCGTGCCGTTGGTCGTCGGGCCGCCGCCGGCGGCCGTGCCATACAACGTGTTGCCGGAGGAGAACAAACTGCCGAAAGGATACACCCCGTCGGCGTTGGTGAAATTGTTCGCCGCCGTGAAACTGTGCAGGTTGGTGAACCCCGAACCGTCCAGGTTCAGGCGATATAGTACGCCATTCCCGCCCGCGCCACCCAGGCGCGTGGTGCCAAAAAGATTCGTGCCGCTCACCGTCAATCCGCCAAAATACGGCATCTTGCCATCGCTGTTGGTGCCGGCGACCAGCGCGGAGAAGACATGCAGGTTCGTGAACCCGCTGCCGTCCGTGTTCATGCGGAACGCCGTTCCACTGCCCGCCGCGCCGCCGCCCGAACACGCGCCGAACAGATTTGTGCCGTAAATGGCCAGCGTCGCCAGCGGCTGGATACCGTCGCTGTTCGTGCCGCTCGTGAGACTCGCAAAGCTGTGCAGATTCGTGTAGGCCGAACCGTCCGTGTTCACGCCGAAGATCATGCCGTAACCGTTGGTGCCGCCGCTCTGCGAGTTCCCATACAAACGACCGCCAGAAATGACCAGTCCGCCCAGGGTTGAATTGCCGTCATTATTGCCGCCGAACACATGCACGTTGGTGTAGCCCGTGCCGTCCAGGTTCATGGCATAGACCGTCCCGAGATGCAACGGGCCCGCCGCCCCCGTCGTCCCATAAAGCACATTGCCGGACACCACCACACCGCTGCCCGGCGTCGCGCCGTCGGCGTTGGTGTGGAGCAATCCGCCACGCGCGCTGAACACATGGAGGTTGGTGAAGCCCGAGCCGTCCGTATACACGGCGAACACCGTGCCGTTGCTGTTCGCCCCCGCATTGAAGGTCGTGCCATAAAGGACCCCGCCCGATTGCGCCAGTTGCGCGAAGGGAAAGTCGCCGTCCGCATTCGTGCCGCTGACCACCGGCGCGAACGAATGCAGCAAAGTGAAAGTTTGAGCCGGGCATGAAACCGACGGCAATCCTGCCATCAACGCCAGCACCACCAGAAGTTTCCCAAGGGTCATATGGGGCGGCAGCTTAAATACTTTGTGCCCGGTTGTTAAGTGAAAGTTGGGTGACGGAATCAACATTTTCTCCGTTATGAAATTGTCCGAATCAAAGATAAAGATAATGGCGAAGTTGCGGGCGTGGCCGACATCGGAAAAATGGCCTTGATGCAGCGCGCGCTGAAATCTTCAGATGGATGACAGTCTTCAAACCGGCGGTGGCCACCATGGCTGCAGCCGGTTTCATTTTGTCCGCTGGCGGAGCCATGTTCTGGCTGTTGGGAGCCTGGTTTATTCGGCGGGAACCACACTGTAATCGACAAAAACAACATTGTTCCGGTCGGCGACAGTGATGTTTCCGGTGGGAACAATGATATGTTTGGTTTAAATTTTAACACGTTAACGATGGTGGATATTCTAAATCTAGGTTTTCTGCTGTTTTTTTAAAAAATTGACTTTTTGCGTTGAAAGGCGGTTTCCGGAGCGACGCCAAAAACGGCTATCGGGGCGGGCGCGCTCCCGGGCAATGACCCAGCCGGGCGGCAAATGGCAGTTTGGGGTGGACGAATGGGACAAAGGGCGGTCGCATTTTGTCGCGCGGGCTGCATGAAGAAGGCGGCGGAGTCGCGGAGCGACGCATGGAAATTAGCCAGCCACGAAGTGGCTGGTAACGCATCCGCAATGTTGGTTCGTCCTGAAAGGACGATGGATTTCCGCCGTCCCTTCAGGACGGATTTCGATTGGACGATGAACCAGACACTTCGTGTCTGGCTAATTTCCGGTTGTCCCTTTGGGACGAAGCCAGCGCGACGCCAAAAACGGCTACCGGGACGGGCGCGCTCCCCCAGCCAAATCCCAGCCGTGATGAAATAGAAAAATACATAGTATGAATGATTTCCTAAAATGCGCGTGCCCGCATTGCGGACAATCCATTGAATACCCGGCGGAAGGCACGGGCAACTCAAGGAGCTAAATGCGAAAGATGAATCGTTTGAGGAGGTGGTCAAATCCGCCCAAGACGCCGCCGTATTGGTTTTGGTTTGTTGATTTATCCGCGAATTGCGCGAATTGACGCGAATTTATTTTCCCTTCGCGCCAATTCGCGTAATTCGCGGATTGAAAGTCAGCGGCTGGCGGCGGTGCTGGTGCTGGTGTATTGATTGGTAGGGCGGTCGCTGCCGCGCCGCCCCAATATCTGGCTGACCGGCAGGTCAGCCCTACCATTCGCGCATTTATTTTTTCACCCGCAAAATCTTCAACGCGGCCTTAAAATCTTTTGGCAGCGGCGCGGTGAAATGCACTTCCTTTTTCGTGCGCGGATGGACGAAGGTCAGTTCCTGGGCGTGCAGCAGCACGCGCGGCGCGGCGTAGTTCGTCTGCTCCTTGAGCTGCTTGTTCTGTTTCGCGCCGTAGGTCTCGTCGCCGGCAACCGGATAACCGAGGTGTTGGAAATGCACGCGGATCTGGTGTGTGCGTCCGGTGTGGATTTGCACCTCGACGTAGGTGGCGAACGGCATTTTCTCCAGCACGCAGTAGCTGGTATGCGCCGCGCGGCCATCGCCGTCGTCGTGGACGGCCATCCGCTTGCGGTGCGTGGGATGGCGGGCGATGGCGGCGTGGATTTCGCCGGTTGCGTGCGGCAGCACGCCGCAGAGGATGGCGTGATAAATCTTTTTGACGACGCGCGTGGAAAATTGTTCGGAGAGCGCCAGGTGGGTCTCGTCGTTTTTGGCGACGACGAGGCAGCCGCTGGTTTCCTTGTCGAGCCGGTGGACGATGCCGGGCCGGGCCACGCCGCCGATACCGCTGAACGAGCCGGCGCAATGGTGGAGCAGGGCGTTGACGAGCGTGTGTTCCTCGTGCCCGGCGGCGGGATGCACGACGAGGCCGGCGGGTTTGTTGACGACGAGCAGCGATTGGTCCTCAAACAAAATATCCAGCGGGATGTCCTCCGGCTGCGCCTCGGCGGGGCGGGCGTCGGGAAAATGTATTTCCACCTGGTCGCCGACGCGGGGATGGTGCGTGGCTTTGGTGGGCTGGCCGTTGACGCGGATGTGCGCCTGTTCGATGAGTCGTTGCATCGCGCCGCGCGAGACGGCGGGAAATTTTTCGCGCAGAAAAATATCTAGGCGGGCGCCGGGGCGCGACTGTTCGACCATGAAGGTTTCTGTGCGGGCGGTCATTTTATTAAGGTGACGAGTGACTTGTGCTGGTTGACAAGAAACGGACGCGAACGGTTGCAGGAAGTATTCATGTCACTTGTCACCGGTTTTTGGTTCGTGCTCGCTTTTCCAGGTGATGAGAAATATCAGGCCGACGCCGGTGCAGATGGCGGTGTCCGCGAGGTTGAAGGCGGGGAAGCCAAGTTCGCCGCCGCCGCGCTGCTGGATGAAGAAGTAAAGGAAATCAATGACCTCGTGGCGGTCGGGCAGGAGGCGGTCGGTGAGGTTGCCGGCGATGCCGCCAAAGATGAGGCCGAAGGCGATCTGGCCGGGCAGCGTGTGGGAATTGAAATGGTGCCGCGTGAGAAACAGCGCAACGAACGCCAGCAGGGCCACGAAGGCGAGGGCGCCGTTGTTGCCGCGAAACATGCTCCACGCCGCGCCGGTGTTGCCCCAGTGGACGAATTTGAAGAAGCCGGGGATGATGGTTTTCTCGTCGCCTTTTTCGAGCAGGTTCAGCACGAGCCATTTCGTGAACTGGTCGAGCACGAACACCACCGCCGCGAGAATGGCGATGTAACGGTTGGACTTGGCGGACAGCATTCTTTTCAGTCTAAAGACCAAGCCCCAAAGTCCAAAGTCCAAAGTTCGCCGTAATTTACCGGACATTCACGACTTTGCGCTTTGGACTTGTCCGCCTTTGGACTAATTTCCGCGCATGGCGCTCGTCCGCATCCTCGTTGACGGCTATATTTTAACTGTAATTACTGCACCGGGTGAATGGAACGGTCATTATCGCATCACTACGATTGGCAAAGATTACGTTAGAAGACATGCAACCTGAGATTACGACCCGGTTCAAGCGGAAGGGAATTGGAACGGCCAGACGATGTTTAACGCATTTATTTACGTATTCACGTTAGGACTTGCGGCGAGGCTCCCGCCGAATGTCAATAATGTTGGATTTGGCGCGTGATTTTGCGTTTAGACCAGAAGTGATTTTCTTAACGCCGTTTCGTGTTCTGTCGGTTTTGTTTATCTAACATCCGCTTTCGGCGCGAGGCGTCTTGGTGTTTCCGTAAAACCGATTTCAGTCTGGCAGTTTGGTCTTTGAATCCACCAATCCTTTTCTTTAAGAAATCCGCCCGACTGTCACCCTCTGACAATTCCGGCGACAAGGTGGCGTCAAGTTGGGCGAGCAGAATTTGAATGTCCATGCTTTCCAGAATTAGAACGCTATTCGGTTGAATCGTTCCGTTTTCAACCAACCGCAAAAATTGACTCAATGCGGATTCGTGGGAAAAGTTTTTCCCCTTGTAACCACTGACGCCCGAATCGGTAAAAGTTTCCACCAGTTTCAAATTGTGGATTTTACAGAATTCTTGGGCTGCGGTTGATTGCCGTCTGAGCGAGTCACCGCTGGATTGCTTCATTGAACTGAACCGCTGATAATTGTATGCTGATTTCATGGCGTTGGTTCGTATTCTCGTTGATGGATATAATCTTTTAGGTTTTATTCAGTCACAAGCCGATTTTCGGTCAAAAGTCGGAAATGGCCTGCTCCATAGTTGGCCGGAGCTGGCGGAGGGCGTGCCGCGTCATGCCGAGACGGCGCGCGATGCGCTGGTGGAAATGCTCCAACAATATCAGGATGCGAGCGGCACGCCGGTGACCGTTTTTTTTGACGGTCGCGGTTCGCGCCGGAAGCCGAAGAACGAGTCCGGCACGGCGGTGGAGGTTTTGTTTTCCCGTGCGGGGCAGACGGCGGACGATTTGATCGAGCGCGCGGCACATCGGTTCCAGCCTTATGGCGAGGTGCTGGTGGTGACGGACGATTTTGCGGAGCGCGACACCGTGAGCGGCTTCGGCGGCTCGGTGGCCAGCTGCGGCAATTTCATTGCGCTGATCCAGAATGCGCTGGCGGACTTGTCGGAAAACCTGAACAATCACAACCGTTCCGAACGAAACCGTTTTTTCCGGTCGCGTTGAACCATGAAACTGTCGCCGCCAAAATATTTTCCGCGCCTCGCCCGCTGGTCGGTTGTGTTGCTGGCGGCGCTGCTGCTGCCGGCGGGTGCGTTCGCGCAGGCGGACGGCCCGGCGCGCTGGCTGTTCGTCTTTGAAACTTCGTCGGCGATGCAGAAGCGGCTGCCGGCGACGGAGCAGGCCCTGAAGAACTTTTTCGCGACCGCCGCCGCCGAACAAATGCAGGCCGGCGACAGCATCGGCGTCTGGACGTGCGGTTCCAAATTGCGCACCGGCGAGTTTCCGCTGGTGACCTGGCAGCCGGCGCTGGCGGCAAACTTGACGAGCAACCTGCTGGCTTTTCTCCACCCGCAAAAATCATCGGGCGACGCGCAGTTGGCGGCGTTGCAGCCGGTGCTGGACGGCGTGGTGGCGGATTCGGCGCGGTTCACCGCCGTGATTTTCTGCGACGGCGACAGTGAAATCGCCGCGACGCCATATGACGCGGGCGTCAACCAGACGTTCCGCGATGGCCGGGCGGAGCGGAAGAAGAGCGCGCAGCCGTTCGTGGTGGTGCTGCGTTCGGCGGGGGGGAAATATCTCGGTTGCACGGTGAATTTTCCGCCGGGAACCATCAATCTGCCGCCGTTTCCGCCGCCCCCGCCGCCGGTGACGAATCCGCCGCCGCGGGTTGTCGCGCCGGTGAAACCTGCGCCCGCGCCGGTGGCGACTCCCAGTCTGGTCATCGTTGGCACGAATGTGAGCGGCACGCTGGCCGGGCCGTCTGCAACGGCGCCGGCGGAAACCGTCGCGCCGCCGGTTGAGGGGAGCAAGATAGCGCCGGAACCAACGCCAGTTTCCCCGCCGGTAGCCACCGTTCCCGTCGCGCCGGTGAAGCCGCTGGTCATTCCCGCCGCCCCGCCGGTGCCGGTGAAGCTGTCGGTGCCCAATCCGCCGCCGGTTATCGCCGCGCCGGCGGCGGAGGAAAATAGCGACCGCGAAACGCGGCGTCTGCTATACGCCGGGGCAGGTTTGTTTGTGGTGGTGGTCATCGTCGGCGTGATGATCATCCGCTCCCGCCGGCGGCCGCAAAGCAGCCTCATCACGAGCTCCCTGCAGGACGACCCGCGTCGGAAATGATTTTATTCTGCGCGTGACTTTTGGCCGCGCCTGTGGAAAATTTCGCGACCATGAAAGCAATCACTTTTCTCTGCGCGCTCGGCCTGTTTGCCGCTGGCGCAATTCAAGCCGAAGACGCCAAGACCAATGCGCCCGCCGCCGCGCCGGCCGCCGCGCCGGCGAAGGCCGCCGACGAGGTCGCCGTCATCAAGACGAGCGAAGGCACGCTGGTGGTGGAATTTTATCCCGACGTCGCGCCGAACCACGTGGCGAATTTCAAGAAGCTCGCGCGCCAGGGTTTTTATGACGGCCAGTGTTTTCACCGCGTCATCAAGGGCTTCATGATCCAGGGCGGCGACCCGAACACGAAGGACGATGCGAAGAAGGATATGTGGGGGCAGGGCGGGCCGGGCTACACCATCAATGCGGAGTTCAACGCCAAGCATCACGCGCGCGGCATCCTCTCGATGGCGCGCACGCCGAACCCGAATTCCGCCGGCAGCCAGTTTTTCATCTGTCACGCGGACGCGGGGTTTCTCGACAACCAATACACGGTGTTCGGTAATTTGATCAAGGGCTTTGATGTGCTGGACAAGATCGCCAACACGCCGACGGAAGGCTCCGACCGGCCGGTGAAGCGCGTCAACATTGACAGCGTCAAGATCGTGCCCGCCGACAGCGTGAAATAATTTTTCCATCAACCAAAATATATTATGAGCGAAGTTGCCATCCTTACCACCAGCGCCGGTGAAATCGTCCTCGAATTCTGGCCGGACGTTGCGCCGGGCCACGTCGAGAATTTCAAGAAGCTCGCGAAGTCGGGCTTTTACGACGGCACCTGTTTTCACCGCGTCATCAAGGGTTTCATGATCCAGGGCGGCGATCCGCTGACCAAGGACGATTCCAAACAGCGCGCGTGGGGCACCGGCGGTCCGGGTCACCAGATCAAGGCGGAGTTCAACGACAAGCCGCACGTTCGCGGTGTGCTCTCAATGGCTCGTTCACAAGACCCGAATTCCGCCGGCTCGCAGTTTTTCATCTGCCACGGCGACCCGCGCTTCCTCGACCGCCAATACACGGCGTTCGGCAAGCTCATCAAGGGTGACGACGTGCTGGAAAAGATTGCCACGACGCCCACGGTTCCCGGCGACCGGCCCGTGACGAAGCAGACGCTCGTCAGCGTGAAAATCGTTGCCGCCGGCCCGGTGAAATAAATTTTCCCGGCGGAGCTTTCAAGGCGCGGAATGGTTTCCGCGCCTTTTTTATTTGTGAAATGTGCCGCCACTTCCCGCCTTTACTTGCGGCGAAAATGAAGTAGTTATTTCGCCATGAATAATTCGATCATTCCGTATCCGACTGTCATCGAGCAGACCGCGCGCGGCGAGCGCCAGTTTGACATCTTTTCGCGGCTGCTGGTGGACCGCATCATCTTTCTCGGCACGCCGGTGGACGACGGCATCGCCAATGTCATTGTTGCGCAGCTTTTGTTTTTGCAGATGGCCGACCCGAAGAAGGATATCCATTTTTACATCAATTCGCCCGGCGGCAGCGTGTCGGCGGGGCTGGCGATTTACGACACGATGCAGTATCTGACCTGCGACATTAACACCTACTGCATCGGCCAGGCGGCGAGCATGGGCGCGGTGCTGCTTTCCGGCGGCACGAAGGGCAAGCGCTTTGCGCTGCCGAACTCGAACATCATGATCCATCAGGTGCTCGGCGGCGCGGAAGGTCAGGCGAGCGACGTGGAAATCCGCGTGAAATACATGCTGAAACTCAAGCAGCGCCTGAACACGATTCTCTCCAAGCACAGTGGCCAGACTTATGACGTGGTGGAAAAAGCCTGCGACCGCGACAATTTCATGAGCGCCGAGGAAGCCAAGGTTTTCGGCCTCGTGGATCACGTTGTGCAGTCGCGCAAGGAACTGCCGGTGGTGGAGAAGGTTTAAGGCCGCAGGATAAACTTTGACAGCAATGCGGCTGGGAAAAAATCTCAGCCGCATTTTTCTTTGAGCCGGGAACTATCTCTTTTTTGAGCCTAGTCCCCAGATGAGCCACACGGCGAGGAGCAGCAACAGAATCAGCCACCAGAAGTAACGCAGTTCGACGGCGGCCATTTCCACAAACTTCAATACCGGCGGAAACAGCAGGGCCAGACCGAGAATAAACAGCAGCGCGGCCAGCAATTTGAAGGCGAACGCGAAACGCGGGTTCATGGAGTGGTCGGGCGTTATTTTTTAAGATCCGCCGCCGGCAACAGCATGTTTACGCCGCCGCCGTTGGCCCCGCCGACATACAGCGGCGCTTTGCCATCCCATTTTTCCACGATTTGTAAATCAATGAACGCGGGCGTCAGCTTAAGCGCCTCGCCGCGGATCTTGATGGATTCCGCATCGCCCTTGGCCTTGATGACGACGGTGTCGGCCTCGATCTGCGCTTTCTGCTGCGTGAACTTGGCCTTGGCCGCTTCCTGTTCCATGACCATTTTCGATTCGATGGCTGTTTCGAGTTCGTGCGAGAGGTCGATGTTCTGGATGACCACGTCCACGATGACGACGATGTCGCCGACTTTTTTCTGGGCGGCGATGAGCGCGCTGGATTTGATGGCCTCGCGTTGCTTGACGATCTGCTCCGCGCTTTGCAGTGCGGTGGCTTCCTTCAATGCCTCCTGCACGCGTGGCGCAATCAGGCTGTCGAACGGGTCGCCGGCAAACTGCTGGTAAATTTTTACGACTGAACCTTCGGGAACTTTATAGAGCACGCGCAACTCGGTCTTCACCTGCTGCAAATCTGAGGAATAACATTCCGCCGTCAGCTCGCGTGTCTGCTGGCGGACCGATACCGGAACGATCGTGGTGATGAACGGCGTCTTCCAGCCAAAACCTTCCGGCTTGAATACGGTTGACACCTTGCCGAGCGTGACCTCCACGCCACGCTCGCCGGGTTGCACGACGTAACTGGCGGAGGAAGCCGCGATGATGAGTACGAAAATGAGGAGGGCGATCCCGACCAGTTTGGCGACAGTTTCAGCACGCATAAAAATATATTTGCGGGAGCTTTTATCACGCAGCCGGTCCGCGCAAGGTAAAACTAATTTACTGGCGCGAGACAAACGGGTTGTTCTTGATGTAAAACCGGAGCCGCCGCTTCGCCCAGTGTTTCGCGTAATCCACGCCGATGCGCGGGCGCTTGACGATGGAAAACTTTTCCGCGCCTTCCGGCTCGGCGATGAAAAAATCATCGCTCAACAAATCGTGGCCATTCTGGCGGCGGTCAATTTCCATGGCGCGGCAAAGCCGGCCCGGCCCGTTGGTTTTGCCCGTGAGGTTTTTCACCGGCTCAACGGCGCGCAGCAGCACCGCCGCGCCGTTGCCTGCTCCTTCGGTCACGACATTCATGCAGTGATGGACGCCGTAGATCAGATAAACGTAGGCATAACCGGGCGGGCCGAACATGATTTTCGTCCGTTCGGTCAGGCCTTTGGAAGAATGCGCCGCCAGGTCGTGTGCGCCGAGATACGCCTCGACCTCGACAATTTTCCCGATGCGCTCGATTTTGGCGGACTGGTGAACGAGCCATTTGCCGAGCAATTCTTGTGCGACCAGCGCGGTTTCGCGGTCATAAAATGGGCGCGGCAACTTTTGCATGGGGCAGCTTAATGAACTGGTCGGCTGAATCGGAATGAAAATTTTACTCCGTTTGGAGCTGGGGGGCGGTCTGAAAACGGCGGCGGGAATCTCGGATGAGCTGCGTGGTGTCGGGCGGCGGCCCGCCGGATGGTTTCAGTGAAGTTTTTCAGAAAATCCTGACCCCAAAGTCGCCCCAGTGTTTTTAATATTACCAATCAGCAACAGCCGTTTTTCTTCCCATGTTTTGCCAAGCCGCCATCAACAGTGTGCTCCAACTTAAATGGGGTGTTCAACGCCGCTCGACAAAACATTTCCGCCGCGCCAGACTAACACGATGGATATGCCTTCAAGTTCGCCCCTCGATTCGTTGTGGACGGAATATGGTCGCGCATTCGCGGCGTGGGACGACCTCACGCTTGCACGCTGGCTCGCGCAGACGCTCGGCCAGTTCGAAGGCCGCGCTTGGCGGCTCTCGCATCCGCTCGTCGGCGCCTATCGCCTCGGCGCGCAAGTGGCGCATGGCCGGCAGGTGTGGTTCAAGCGCCTCGCCACCGCGCCCGCCGCGTATGCGGAATCGCCTTGCTGCCGCGCGCCGTTCCTGCCGTTGCTCACGCGCGAAGTGAAGACAGAAGGTTTGATCTGCCAGCATTGCAACGAAATCCTCGTGCCGTTCGATGAATTGTCCGCCGAGTTCCGGGTTGGCCTCGAATTGTGGGCCAATGAATACGACCCCGTCCACGCCGTCGCGCATTGGGACGACCGCCAGCGCCGCAAGGCGGGCAATTACGACGCGGCCTACGAAGCCGCCGCGCAACACGCCGAAAAACTGCTCATCCTCGCCGGCACGCAGCTCGCGCCGAAACTGCTCGACGCCTATCCCACGGTGATCTGGGAAGACCAGGACGAATGCCTGGAAGTGCGCCCGGAGGATGTGCGGCTGTGAATTTACGATTTGGGATTTACGATTTACGAGCCGCCCGCAACTTGGACACCGCGCGTAAATCGTATATCGTAAATCGTCAATTCTGATGAAACGGATTCTAAAATGGTTTCTCGGCGCGGTGCTGCTGCTCGTGGCGCTGGCGGTGGTTTTCCTGTTGTCGCTGGACACCATCCTGCGCGTCACCGCCGAGCACCGCATCCGCGCGCAGACGGGCATGGACGCGGAGATCGGCAAATTTCATTTCGGCCTGCTGGAGCCGGTCGTCACGATTACGAATTTGAAAATCCACAACCCGCCGGCCTTCGGCGGCACGCCATTCCTGACCATCCCGGAAATCCATGTGGAATATGACCGCGACGCGCTGGCAAAAGGGCAAATTCACCTCACGCTGGTGCGCTTCAACCTGGCCGAGCTGGTCATCGTGAAAAACGAGGCCGGCCAGACGAACCTGTTCGCGTTCGGTATTGCGCTGCCGCAGAAAGGCGCGCCGGGCGGCGGTAACGCGGGCTTGAAGGAATTGAAACTGCGGACGGGCATGGAATTTCAGGGCATTGATGCATTGAACGTGTCCGTCGGCACGGCGCGGTTCCTCGACCTGCATAATCCGGCCAACAACCGCGAGCAGAAATTCGGCATCGATAATCTCGTCCTCAAAAACATCAAGTCGCGCGCCGACCTCACCGGGCTGACGTTGCTGGTCGCCCTGCGCGGCGGGGATTTTTTCAAGAGCGTCTTTGGCTCCAGTTTGAATTTGCAGTGACACCGGTGGGGCGGGCGTCCCACCAAATCGCCTTCCGGTTTTTGACTTCCGGCCCAATTCGGTTAATTTGGCTGACATGATTTTGACCGAACAGATGACGCAGCTCGCCCGGCAGGCGAAGTCCGCGTCGCGCGAACTCGCCAAGCTGACCACGGCGGAAAAGAACGCCTGCCTGTTCGCCATGGCCACCGCGCTCGAACAAAACGCCGCTGCCATCAAGGACGCCAACGCCCTCGACATGGAATTCGGCGCGACCCACGGCCTTTCCGCCGCGATGCTCGACCGGCTCAAGCTCGACGACAAACGCATCGCCGGCATGGCGAAAGGCTTGCGCGAAGTCGCGGTGCTGCCTGATCCCGTCGGGAAAATTCTCGACGAGCGCATCCGTCCCAACGGACTCAAGCTGCAAAAGATTTCCACGCCCATCGGCGTCGTCGTAATCATTTACGAATCGCGCCCCAACGTCACGGCGGACGCGGCGAGCCTGTGCTTCAAATCCGGCAACGCCACGATTCTGCGCGGCGGCAAGGAGGCGTTGAACTCCAACCAGATTATCGCCCGGACCATGATTGACGCGGGCAAGATCGCGCATCGCGGTTTTCCTGAACACGCGATCCAGGTCGTGCCCACGCCCGACCGTGAGGCGATTCCGATTCTGCTGTCGCTCACGCAATACGTTGACCTCTGCATGCCGCGCGGCGGCGAGAGCCTCATCCGCGCCGTGGCGGACTGTTCGAAGGTGCCCGTCATCAAACATTACAAAGGCGTCTGCCATGTCTTCGTGGACGCCGACGCCGATTTGAAGATGGCCGAGGATATCGTGATGAACGCCAAGGTCCAGCGCCCCGGCGTCTGCAACGCGGCGGAGACTTTGCTCGTGGACAAGGCGGTGGCGGAGAAATTTTTACCACAGATGACGCAGATGCTCGCGGACAAACACGTCGAACTGCGGTGCGATGCCGTTTCGCTGGGGCTGGCTCAATCGGCAATCGGCCATCGGCAATCGGCAATCAAGGCGGCCGCCGAGCAGGACTGGTTCACCGAATACAACGACTATATCCTGAACGTCCGCGTGGTGGATGGCGTGCCGGCGGCGGTGGACCACATCAATTTTTACGGTTCTGGCCATTCGGACAGCATCGTCACGAAGAACGAGGCGCACGCGAAGCAGTTCCTCGCCGGGGTGGATTCCGCGGCGGTGTATTGGAACGCCAGCACGCGCTTCACCGACGGCGGCGAGTTCGGCATGGGCGCGGAAATCGGCATCAGCACCGACAAGATCGGCGCGCGCGGCCCGATGGGCCTGGACGAATTGACCAGCTACAAGTGGCTGGGCCTCGGCACCGGGCAAATCCGCAGCTGAATTCATGAAATCACCGGCTCTTTCAAAACCCCGTGGCAGCCGAGGTGACGAGGCTCAAACTAAAGAGAATTTGGAGCCTCTTCTTATGTCGGCTGCTACGGTTTTGAAATCGGCTCTTGGGACCGGCTGTTTGCCCATCCTGGGCCGGGAGAGTATTTGCTGTACCATTGTCTATTAGATACAACATTAGGCTTGCCTTCCCGGCGGCCTTGGCTACGATGGATCGCATGCTGCCTGAACCTCTTCCCCCGTGTCGGTCCGCTCGCTGGCGGCTCTCTACGCTGCCGTTGGGTTCGGTCCGCCCCACGCCCGGTCGGACCGCCTTCCGGCGTTGCCTGCCCCCGCCTCCGCCCGCCTCCGCCCAAAAAATCTTATTTCCGGTCTGGTTCGGTCTGGTTCGGTCTGGTTTGGTCATCTTTTGGGACGCCCAAGCCGTCAACTGGGGCTCTCAGAAGGTGCAGCCAAGCGGTCTGGCTGGTGCCGATGACCCTTCCCCTTGGCGGGCGTTCGCCCGGTGCCACCGAAAAATGGATGGCAAAACGCGACAAAACGCGACAAAACGCGACAAAATGCGACAAGATGGGTCTCGGATCCTCTTTGCCAGCGGTTTTGAAAGAAACTCATCAGCTTTGAAATTCGGCTGGCTAGTTTGCTTGTTGTTTTGCTGCGCGAATTCATTTTCACAAAGTGTCTACCAATCTGCCCCGCGAGTTGGCGCTGGCCCGCCGGCGCTTCAGTTGAGCCAAATTCTGCAAGGGCCGGATTTGAAGGAAGTGACTTGGGAGAAGTTGAAGGGCAAAGTCGTGGTGCTGGAATTTTGGAACACCGCCTGCGGCCCCTGCATCCAAGCCATTCCCCACTTGAATCAGTTGGTTGAGATGTTCGCCGGCAAGCCGGTTGTTTTCATTTCGGTTTCCGATGACAACCCTGACCGGCTGAAGCAGTTTTTGCAGAAAAGGCCGATCAAATCCTGGCTGGCGATTGATGCGCCTTTTAGTCCGACCAAAAGTGCATTTGGCATATATGGCATACCGACCACTTTTCTAATTGATCCAGCGGGCAAGATTGCCGCCATCACCCATCCGGCAATTTTGGAAAGCAAACACTTGGACGAACTGCTTGCGGGAAAAACTTCCAGTTTGCCCGCGCCCAAATTGCAGGAAGCTGAACATTTGCAACCGGATCACGGTGACAGCGAGATTTCCAACCAACCGCCGACTAAAGTTACGGTTTCAATCGGAGGGCCGTTTCCACACCCGCATGGCGCATATGATTTCCGAAGTTGGAACAAAGAGCATACGGTTTTCGAAGCCAAAAAAGCCATCATCAGTGATGCTTTGGCGGAGTTTTTCGGAGTGAATCGAAGTCTGGTGATTCAAGAAGCAAACCTCTCTGAAACAAACTTGTATGACATCTCTGCCGAATCTCCGACGAATCAATTGCTCGAACTGCAAAGCCGGTTCGTTGAGATGCTTCGAACCAACTTGGGCATCCAAGTCCAAGTGACCAATCGTGAACTGGAGGTTTATGTGATGACATTGGTTTCAACCAATGTTCCAGGACTGATGTCCACAACGAAACCCGGCGGCGGCGGACAAGTGGCTGGCGGTTTTCAGTTGCGAAGCGGGACCATGGATTCCATCGCTTCCTTTTTTGAGATTTATTTCGACAAATCGATGGTGAACGAAACGAAGGCATCCGGTCTTTGGAGCGTGGACATTAAATGGAAAATGTCCGAAGCGGAATTGTTGTCATACAATCTTGATAATGCCATCTGGCGGCTTCTGCGGACAAATTCTGCGGCCATCAAATCAGGAAATCTGCCGCAAGGATTCCAAGACAAGATTACGAGCCATGATCTCCAGTTGCTGCAAACTGAACTAACCAAACCCGAAGACCGGCAGTTTCAACCAGACTTCGCCACTGTCATTAAAGCTGCTCGTGAGCAGTTGGGGCTGGAGATCAAGCCCGCCAAGCGAAAATTGAAAGTGGTTGTGGTTGGTTCTATAAAATAAAGGATCCAGAGGTGTTGCAGGACGAAGAAAATTTTAAGCGGGCCAAATTCATCCGCGATTCCATTCCCGCCGGCGGACTTTTCGCCGGACTGGAATGGAAGATTTCGCCGACGCCGTTTCCACTGGGCGAAAATCTGGCGAAGGAAATCGAGTCGCTGGGTCGCGTGCTGCTGCAATTCTATCGCGCGACGAATTTGCTCTATCGCAAGAGCGTCGAAGGCAAGCAGCCGGAATGGGTCGCCCGCTGGCTCGACCTCGGCAAACCGCGCGAGTTGATCGAGCTTCAGCGTTCGGCGGCGTTCAAGAACGACGTGCCGCGCGTGATCCGGCCCGACATTTTGCTGACGGAAAATGGTTTCAGCATCACCGAACTGGATTCCGTGCCCGGCGGTATCGGGCTGACGGCGTGGTTGAATCAGACCTATTCAAAAACTGAAACTGGAAACCTGAAACCTGAAGTTTTGGGCGGCGCGGATGGGTTGATTCGCGGGTTTGAATCCATCTTTGGTGACGCGAAACGGGTTCATATCGTTGTTTCCGAAGAAGCGAAAACTTATCGGCCAGAAATGGAATGGCTCGCCTCACAACTTGGCGCGCGATTCACGGTTCACGATTCACAATTCAATGGCTTCGCAGAAGACAGCGCTGTCTATCGTTTCTTCGAGCTGTTTGATCTGCCGAACGTGGCGAATGCGAAACAGATTTTCGAACTCGCGGCGGAAAAGAAAATCCGCCTGACGCCGCCGCCGAAGCCGGTGTTCGAGGAGAAAATGCTGTTCGCGCTGCTCTGGAACCGGAACTTGCACAATTTCTGGCGGCAGGAACTGGGCGAAGGTTTTCTGGCGCGGTTGAAGAAGGTGATTCCCTACACTTGGCTCGTGGATCCGGCACCGCTGCCGCCGCACGCGGCGATTCCCGAACTGAATCTCACGGACTGGTCGCAGCTCAA
>CAYUGC010000060.1:0-18042 GCA_964444085.1 uncultured Bifidobacteriaceae bacterium
CGCCGCCGAAACTGGTGGTCACCGATTCGCAGGCGTTTCTGAAAGTGGCCGCCGACACGCCGCGCGAGGTGCCGATGACGAGCTTCTCAATTTTGATGGCGCGCTTCAAAGGCGATTTGCTGGCGCAGGTGCAGGGCGCGCTGGCCATCGAAAATCTGCGCGCCGGCGACCGCGTGCTGATCGCCGAGGCGTGCTCGCATCATCCGATCGGCGAGGACATCGGGCGGGTGAAGATTCCGCGCTGGCTGACGCAATACACCGGCGTGAAGTTGAATTTTGAAAACCTGCAGGGCCGCGATTTTCCGAAAGACCTCGCGGACTACAAGCTGGTGATTCACTGCGGCGCGTGCATGTGGAACCGCCGCGAGATGCTGAGCCGCATTTTGAAATGCCAGGAGGCGGGCGTGCCGATCACGAACTACGGCCTGACCATCGCCTACAGCCTGGGGATTTTTGAGCGCGCCTTGCAGCCGTTTCCGGCGGCACTGGAATATTTTCGGAATGCCAATAATCCCGATGCGGTCCCAACGCGACCGAGGGCTGACGCACTCCGGAAACTTGCGGCAACTGCCGCGAGCAAAGAAAAATGAGCATCATGGACAAAACGGAAATTCTTGGATGGCTGCGGGAGGCGAACCCGCAGCGCCTTGAAGAATTGTGGCGCGCGGCCGACGGGACGCGCCGGGCGCACGTCGGCGACGCCGTGCATTTGCGCGGGCTGGTGGAGATTTCCAATTTCTGCACGCGGCAGTGCATGTATTGCGGTTTGCGGGCCGGCAACTTCAACCTCGCGCGCTACCGGATGCCGGACGACGAGATCGTGGAGGCCGCAAAACAGGCCGAGAAATTTGGCTATGGGACGGTGGTGCTGCAAGGCGGCGAGGATTACGGCATCACGACAACCTGGATGGCGGACATCATTCGGCGGATCAAGCACGAAACGCCGCTGGCGGTGACGTTGAGCCTGGGCGAGCGGCCGGACAAGGATTTGGCGGCGTGGCGCGCGGCGGGTGCCGACCGTTACCTGCTGCGGTTTGAAACCTCGGACCGCAACCTGTTTGACGAGATTCATCCGCCGCTGGGCAGCCGCGCGTGCGACCGCCTCGCCATTTTGCGGCAGTTGAAAAAAATCGGCTACGAAGTCGGCAGCGGCGTCATGGTGGGCATTCCGGGTCAGACTTACGCCAGCCTGGCGAACGACATTGCGCTCTTCCGCGAACTCGATCTGGACATGATTGGCATCGGGCCGTTCATTCCGCATCCGGCGACGCCACTGGGAACCGGCATGCAGTTTTTTCCATCGGTCAATGGCGAGCAGGTGCCGAACACCGAGTTGCTGGTCTATAAAACCATCGCGCTGACGCGGTTGGTGCGGCCCGATGCGAACATTCCGGCGACGACGGCGCTGGCGACGATCAACAAGAAGAATGGCCGCGAGCTGGGCCTGCAGCGCGGCGCGAATGTGTTCATGCCGAATTTGACGCCGTTGAAATACCGCCGCCTTTACGAGATTTATCCGAACAAGGCGTGCATCGCCGAAACTGGCGACGCGTGCAACGGCTGTTTGGGACTGCGTATCAAAAGTATTGGCCGGCACATTGGACGCGGCCAGGGCGGACGAAAAAGGATGCATGAGAGTTTGACTTGGAGTGCGCAGACAAGTGTGCGCTTTGATACAGGGCGACCGGTCGCCCAGTTGGAAAGCGGCGACAGGTCGCCGCACTCCCCAATTGCGGAGGCTCCTTATGGCTGAAATATCCGCCACCAGCATGGCGATCTGCATGGGCAGCTCCTGTTTCTCGCGCGGGAACAGCCGCAACCTCGAGGTGGTGCAGGATTTTCTGAAGACGCAAAATCTGCCGCCGGCGGTCGAGTTGAGCGGCCATCTGTGCGAAGGCCATTGCCAGTTGGGGCCGAACGTCACCCTCAACGGCAGGATGTATCACGAGGTTGATCCCATCGTCATCATCGGTCTGCTCAATAATCTTGTGCCGAAGCCGTGAACTACCTCAATCCCATTTTCACGGAGAAGCGCGAATGCCAGGATTGTTACAAGTGCGTGCGCAACTGTCCGGTGAAGGCGATTCGCATTGAAGGCGGCTACGCGTCGGTGATTCCGGAGCTGTGCATTGTCTGCGGCCACTGCGTCGAGGTGTGTCCGAATGGTGCGAAGCGCGTTCGGGATGACCTCGCGGCTGCGCGACAACTGCTGGCGCGGGGAAAAATGGTTTATGTTTCGCTGGCCCCGTCGTTCATCACGGATTTTCCCAATGTGAACCCGGCGCAGATGATCGGCGCGCTGAAAAAGCTCGGCTTTACGGGCGTGTCGGAAACGGCGCTGGGCGCCCAACAGGTTTCGGCGCAGGCGGCGGCGCTGCTGCGAAAAAATCCGGAGCGCGTACTGGTGTCCTCGGCGTGCCCGACGGTAGTGGCCTACCTGCAAAAGCACCGCGCGGGCGGCGCGGCGTTGCTCACCGGCCTGCTGTCGCCGCTGCTGACGCATTGCAAAATGCTGCGGCAAACTTTTGGCGCGGAGATCGGCATCGTGTTCATCGGTCCGTGTATTGCGAAGAAGATTGAAGCCGCGCAGCACCCGGAACTGCTGGACGTGGTGCTGACGTTTGAGGATTTGCGGCGCTGGCTGGAGCAGGAGAAAATTGCGCCGGATAAAATGGCGGCGACGCCGGAAGATCATTTCCTTCCCGAACGCTCGGCGGAAGGCGCGTGGTATCCGGTGGATGGCGGCATGATCGCCGGCATGAAATCGGCCTGCGCGGTGAACGACTGCTCGCTCATGGCGTTTTCGGGCATCGGCGCGATCAAGAAGGCGCTCGACGGCATTGAGGAAATGCAGCCCGACAGCGGCTTGTTTCTCGAACTGCTCGCGTGCGAAGGCGGCTGCGTGAACGGCCCGAAGGTTCAGCGGCGCGATGCAACGGTGATGAAGCGCCACCGGGTTTTGCGGTCGGTGGCCGCACCACAGGTGCTTTTTCCGCGCCCGGCGACTTTGGAAACCCCGGCGGATTTTTCCGTCGCGCCGGCGGCGGCGGTGCGTTATCCCGATTCGCAAATCCGCGAGGCGCTGCGCAACGTGGGGAAATTTTCGCCGGACGACGAGTTGAACTGCGGCGGCTGCGGCTACGATTCGTGCCGGGAGTTCGGCATCGCGCTGCTGGGCCAGAAGGCCGAGCGCGCGATGTGCGTGACCTATATGCGCCAGCTCGCGCACAAGAAGGCCAATGCGCTCATCCAGAAAATGCCGTCGGCGGTGGTGATTGTGAATGACGCGCTGCGCGTCATTGAATTCAACGCCGCGTTCGTCAATCTGTTTGCACCGGAGAAAACGGCCGGCGACGACGGCGCGGTTTCAATTGAAGGCATTGCCTTGGCCGAGGTGATGCCGTTCGCCAGCCTGTTCCACAACGTGCTGAAAACCGGCGAGGATATTCTGGATCGCGACCTGCGGTTTCAAAACGCGATTTTGCACGCGACGATTTTCAGCATCGAGAAACACAGCCTCGTCGGCGGCATTCTCCAGGACATCACCGAACCGGCGGTGCAGAAGGAGCAGGTCATCCGCCGGGCGCGGGAGGTCATCCAGAAGCAACTGGCGACGACGCAGCAGATCGCCTACCTGCTTGGTGAAAACGCGGCGGAGTCGGAAATCACGCTGAACTCGATCATCGAATCGTTTTCGCCGCCGAAGCCGGACGAGCCGAAGGAAAACCATGACTGGCGAAAGTTTTATCGACGTTGATTTCTGCCGGCAGGCGAAGCACGGCCAGGTGGTGGCCGGCGACGTTTTTCTTTCGCGCAAGATCAAGGAGGAAGGCCGCGTCATCACCGTGTTGTCCGACGGCCTCGGCAGCGGCGTGAAAGCCGGCGTGCTGGCCAATCTCACCGCCACGATGGCGCTGCGCTACACCACGGCGTTTGTGGACGTGCGGCAGAGCGCGAAGACGATCATGGACACCCTGCCGGTCTGCGAGCAGCGAAAAATCAGCTACTCGACGTTCACAATTGTGGATTTGGATTCCGATGGCAAAACGCGCGTGATCGAACACGGCAATCCGCCGCTGATCCTGCTGCGCGGCCAGGCCCCGGTGCCGATTGAGCGCGCCAGCCTCACGCTGGAGACGTGGAAGGACCGCGTGATTCATTACAGCGAATTCGACACGCAGCTCGGCGACCGCATCGTGTTTTTTTCCGACGGCGTGAGCCAGTCCGGTTTGGGGCGCGCCGGCTTGCCGCTGGGGTGGGGATCGGAGCGCGTCACGGATTTTTTGCGCCGGCAAATCGCGGCGGAAAATGAAATCTCGTCGCGCGAGCTGTCGCGCAAGCTGGTGGCCGAAGCTTTGGCCAACGATGGTCGCGCGGCGAAGGACGACATCACCTGCGGCGCCATTTATTACCGCCGCCCGCGCCGGCTGCTGGTCATCACCGGCCCGCCGTTCAGCAAGGAGCGCGACGGCGAACTGGCGGAGCTGGCGCAAACCTTCAACGGCCGCAAGGTGATTTGCGGCGGCACCACTGCCAGCATCGTTTCGCGATTGCTGAACCGGCCCGTGACCCTGTCGCTGGCTCAACTTGATCCGGAAATTCCGCCCGGCGCGGTGATGGCAGGCATGGACCTCGTCACCGAAGGCACCATCACTTTGGCCAAGGTGGCGGAAATGCTGGAGCGCGGCATTCCCGGCGAGCCGGTGAGAAAAAATCCCGCCAGCGACCTCGTCTCGCTGATGCTGCAAAGCGACATCGTGGAGTTCATGGTCGGCACGCGGATCAACGAGGCGCACCAGGATCCCAATGTGCCGGTGGAACTGGATTTACGCCGGAACATCATCCGAAAAATCGCCTCGCTGCTGGAGATGCGCTATCTCAAAGAATCGCGCGTGCAGTTTATCTGACCACGGGCCGGCATTTCCTTGCCGCCAAAAGGCATGAAAGGCGCAAGTTTATTGAGCCTCGTAAAACAGGGTTACGCAGCAACGGTGCGAGTGGAGCGCGGCGTTTACGCCGCTTGCTTGAGTCCGCCTACGCGGCGGCGCGTTCGGCGGCGCGGACGGTGTTTTGCAGGAGCATCGCGATGGTCATCGGCCCCACGCCGCCGGGATTGGGCGTGATCCGGCCCGCGATGGGCAGCAGGTTTTTGTAGTCCACGTCGCCCACGAGCTTGGTGCCGGTCTTGGAACTCGCGTCCGGCACGCGGTTCACGCCCACGTCCATGATGACGACGCCGGGCTTCACCATGTCGGCCTTGAGAAATTCCGCCACGCCCATCGCCGCCACAATGATGTCCGCGCGCAGGCAGTGCGCTTTCACGTCGCGCGTGGCGGAATGGCAGATGGTCACGGTGCTGTTCGCGCTCCGGCCTTTCTGGCAGAGCATTGCGGCCATGGGCTTGCCCACGATGTTGCCGCGTCCGAGAATCACAACTTCCGCGCCCGCCGTCGGCACGCCGGAGCGCACGAGGAGCTCCACGACGCCGGCGGGCGTGCAGGGCTTGAACCCGGTGTCGTCGCCGAGCATGAGCTTGCCGACGTTGACGGGATGAAAGCCGTCCACGTCCTTCGCCGGCAGCACGGTGGCGAACACGACGGATTCGCGAATGTGCTTGGGCAGGGGTGCCTGCACGAGGATGCCGTGCAGATGTGGCGCGGCATTTAATTTCCCGATGAGCGCGAGCAACTCGGCCTCGGAGGTGGCGTCCGGCAGCACGTGCGTTTCGGAAACGATGCCCAGTTCCGCGCAGGCCTTTTCCTTGCGCCCGACATAGACCTTGGAGGCCGCGTCCTCGCCGACGCGCACGAACGCGAGTCCGGGCGCAACGCCGCGCCGCTTGAGTTCGGCGACCCGCGCGGTGAGCTCGGCTTGGATCTGCGCGGCAATCGCGCGTCCGTCAATGATTTTTGAGACGTCGGAAGTATTCATGGTCAAAGAAAAAACCGGACGGCGGAACCGATTCCGCCGTCCGGTTGGTAAGGGGGCAACCGTCGGGCGTCCGTCAGCGGCTGTGCGGGCTGCGCACCGGTTCGTTGGCGCGCTCGCGCGGACTAGCGGCGCGCTTGTTGTCGGAAACGAGCTTGTTGGTGGAGAGCACGTAAATCTTCTGCACGGTGATGACGGGCGTGTCGGCCCAGCGCTCGTGCATCCCTTCTTCGCCGGTCACGACAATCTGCAAACCGCTGTAACGGGAGATGTCGAGATTGGTCGTGCTGGACAGGAGATAGTTGATGGCGTTGCCGCTGGTCGGGTCGAAAA
The DNA here is from genome assembly GCA_964444085.1 of uncultured Bifidobacteriaceae bacterium. Lineage (GTDB taxonomy): Bacteria > Verrucomicrobiota > Verrucomicrobiia > Limisphaerales > UBA11358 > UBA11358. The sequence goes on from CAYUGC010000060.1 coordinate 6,262, forward strand.
GCTCGTAGGCGGTCGGCGCCACGATGCTCGTGGAATGGCGGACGTAACCTTCATGCGTGACGACGCGCGGCGGCGGCGGCGGAAGGTTGGTGTCAACGACGGCGGCGGCGGGCGTGTTGGTGTCAACAATCGCGGGCGTCGGCGCGGGCGCCGGGGCCGGTTCCGGCGCGGGCGGCGTGGTGACGATGGGCGCGGCCTCGGCCACGGTGCTCGTGGTGACGGGCGGCATGGTGACGACCGGCGCGGGGGCGGGAGCCGGCGCGGGTTCCGGCGCAACCGCCGGCGCGGCTTCCTGCTTCAGATACATCGCGGCGACAAACGCAAACGCGGTTTTCGGCGCCTCGATTTCAATCCAGTCGCCCTTGACGGTGAGCGGGGTGAACGCCTCGCCCTTTTGCAGCAGGCCGATGACGCTGTAATTCTCGCTGGGGCCGGCGCGGAGGTTGAGTTTCTTGGAAGAAACGATGTTGTTGCTGGCATCCACGAAATGCGCGTTGATCCAGGCCTTTGTGTCGCCGGGTAACAGCACCTTCGCCCACTGCGCGGGTTCGCCGGCGGCGTGCTTATCGAGGTTGATCTGCGAAATGATGGTGACGGCGTCGCCCTTCTTGAGATGGCCGACGACTTCGCCCTTGAGGCCGGCCTGGCCGCGCAGGTTCAGGTTGGCGGAATCCACCGTGGCGGGGCCGGGATTGAGCGTGACGCTCGGCTCGGTGAGCTTCGGCAGGGGCGCGGCTTTTTTCTTGTGAGCCACGGCCTTCTTCTTGGCGGACGCGGGCGCGTTCGTGGCCGGAACCACGACGACCGCCGGCGCGATGATCGGCGCGGCGGTGGCCGGCGCGGGAATCTCGGGAAGTTTGTTGGTGTTGACCTGCGCCACGGCGGCCGTGGCGAGCAAGGTGCCTAAAAGCAAACAGACGTTAGTTTTCATAAGTTAAATTGTGCCGGCGGTGAGAGTCTTGATCTCGACCGCGTTCAGCGTGCGCCACTTGCCGGGCTTCAATTCGCCCAGCCGGATCTTGCCGATCTGCGTGCGCTGCAGTTTTTTCACCGTGAGCGCCTGCGACTCGAACAGCCGCCGCACCTCGCGATTTTTGCCCTCGCCCAATTCCAGTTCCACGATGCTCTTGGCGCGGCTGGCCGACATGATGCGTCCGCCGAGCGCCCGCAGTTTTTCGCCCTCGTGAAAAATGCCTTTCTTAAACAAGTCCAGCATCGCGTGCGTCACTTCGCCCTCGACATTGACGAGATATTTCTTGCGGACACCGTAGCGCGGATGCGTCAGGCGCAACGCAAATTGTCCATCATTGGTGAGAAAAATCAATCCTTCGCTGTGGTAGTCCAGCCGGCCCACGGACTGCACCGTGTCCCATTCGCGCGGCAACAATCCGTAAATCGTCGGGCGATCCAGCTCATCCTTGCGGGAGCAGACGCAGCCCGGCGGCTTGTTCAGCGCGATATAAAGCAGTTTCTTCGCGCGGACAGGGTTGCCGTCCACCGTCACGCGGTCGTGGTCGGGGTCAACCTTGCTGCCGAGCAGCCGCACGGTCTCGCCGTTGACGGCCACGCGCCCCTCCAAAATAATTTGCTCGCCGGCCCGGCGTGAAGCCACACCGGCATCGGCGAGAAATTTCTGGAGGCGAACCACAAGATTTACGATCTACGATTCCCGATTTACGATTGAAACGCCGCACTGCGAACAGTCGAATCGTAAATCGTATATCGCCAATCGCAAATGATCAGGCTTCCGGTTTGGTCTTGCGGAGGCCGGTGATCTTTTCGCCGGCCTTGCGCTGGCCGCGCTTTTCGAGGAGCGCGGTGCGTTCAAAACGCTTGAGGACATTGCGCTTGCCGCCCAAGGTGGAGGCCGCGCGGAGACTGCGATGCTGTGACATAAATTATTTTGTTAAACCGCGTTGTATTTGTTAAAACGGACGCCTAGCATAGCAGAACCAACCCCTGCTGCAACGGCAAACTACGTTTGCCCGCAATCATTCAGAAGCCAATTATAATGAAACGCGTCCTGTTCGTGGAAGACAACCCGATGTTGCTCGAGCTATATAGCTTTTTGCTCGACCCTAAAATTGACCAGTGGGAAACCACGGTCGCGCCCGACGGTCAGGCGGCGATGGCCCTGCTCCGACATTCGGCTTTTGACGTCGTGGTCTCCGACATGCAAATGCCCGGCATGAGCGGCATCGAACTGCTCACCAAAGTCCGCGAGCTGCATCCGCAAACCTCGCGCATCATTGTCTCCGGCTACACCGACCAGGCCGAGGCCGCCGATTCGCTGAGCTGCACGCACCTGTTCATCCCGAAGCCGTTCGACGTGGCCACGCTCAAGGCCACACTCGCCCGCATTGGCAGCCTTGATGCCTACCTCAAGGACGACAAGCTGCGCGGCCTCGCCGGAAAAATGCGCACACTGCCGAGTTTTCCGACGCTTTATCTCGAAATCATCCAGGAAATTGAATCGCCCAATTCCTCCATCCAAGGCATCGCCAAAATTGTCGCGAAGGATCCCGGCATCACCGCCAAAATTCTGCAGGTCACCAACTCCGCCGCCTTCGGTCTGCCGGAAAAAGTCAATGACCCCGTCGAGGCCGTGCAGCAGCTTGGCATGACCACCGTGCGCTCACTCGTCCTTTCCGCGCAGGTGTATTCCAGCTTCCGTTCCGCGCGCCTGAAGCGGTTTTCCGCCGACGCGCTGTGGACGCACCTGATGAAATGCGGCGACCTTGCCCGCACCATCATGCGCCGCGAGCGTGCCACCTTTGCCGAATCCGAGGACGCCTTCACGGCCGGCCTGCTGCATGACATGGGCAAGCTCATGCTCGCCGACAGCCTGCCGGATGAATTTGAAAAAGCCCTGGCGCTGGCCGAGGCGGAGGAAATCCCGCTGCCCGAGGCTGAACTGGAAATTTTTGGCGCGACGCACACCGGCCTCGCCGCCTATCTGTTTGGGCTTTGGGGGCTGTCCGCCGCCGTGGTCGAAGCCGTGGCGTTTCATCACACGCCGGAAAAGAGCGACCTGAAACAATTCAGCGCCCTCACCGCCGTCCATGTCGCGAACGCGCTTTCCGACGAATCGGAAGCGGCCAATTTGAATCCGGGCTACCTCGAACAAATCGGCGTCGCCGGCCGGCTCGACGACTGGCGCGACACCGCCGCCGAACTGGCGATGGAGTCGGTTGCTTAAAATTCAGCAGCGGCTGAGTGGTTTTGGAATCACGGTGAAGGCGCAGCGCGTGCCAAAATAACCGCTATTCTTCGGGAATCTGCGGAGCTCGACGGCACATTCGCGCCAAATGGCAATCGTTGTATTAATTTGCAAATGCAGGCAAAAGCGATAATGAAAAAGCTGTAAAAATGAAATATTCCAAATCCATCTGGAGGTTTTTACCCGCCTATTTGTTTCTGGCATATTCCATTTCTATAGCGCCGCAGAACGTGTGGGCTGACATGGCTTTTCAGGTGCTGCGCGGATTCACCATCTCATCCAATACTGCACCGTTGCATCCTGACAGCGCCTTGGTGGAAGCCGGGAATGGCAGTTTTTATGGAACGACTTCTTACGGTGGAAGCAATAACAACGGAACCGTGTTCAATATCACCTCGGCAGGAATTTTAACGCCCATATTTCAATTCAACGGATTTAATGGGAGCGGTCCTTTAGCCGTGACACTTGGCAGCAATGGCGATCTTTATGGCATATCACCATCTGGTGGCCCAAGTTTTTCAGGAACACTATTTGAAGTCACAACCAATGGCGTCTTCAAAGCATTCAAGACCAATGGCAATTTTACGGCGTTTTTCTTCTTTGGCGGCACCAACGGCAGTAATCCGGGTGGAAAATTAATTTTGGGCAATGACGGAAGTTTCCATGGCACGACACGCAGTGGCGGTTCTTTGAGTGGAAATGGCACAATTTACACCATTACTACAAACGGCGTTTTTACCGTGCTTTGGCAGTTCAACGGCACGAATGGTTCTCAACCCTACGCCGGCTTAACCCTTGGAAATGATGGCGATTTTTACGGAACAACTGCATACGGCGGGAGCGATTATAGCGGCGTTAATACCGGCAAAGGCACGGTTTTTCAGGTGACCACCAATGGTGTTTTTACTACGTTAGCGTTTTTCGACGGCACAAATGGCAGCACCCCGATGGCCGGCTTGGCGCAGGGCAGAGACAAAAACTTTTATGGCACAACCCGGTTGGGCGGAACCTTTAATTTGGGAACCGTTTTCCAAATCATGACGAATGGAAATCTTACCACACTGCTGTCGTTTGACGGGACTAATGGAAGCAATCCTTTTGGCGGTCTGGTGCAGGGCGGGGATGGCAATTTTTACGGAACCACTGCTTTCTCGGTCGCAAATGGAACCAATTATGGAACCGTATTTAGAATCACGACAAACGGAACACTAACCACATTGGCTTGCCTCAACGGCACAAATGGACTCCATCCGTTTGCCGACATGATCTTGGGGCATGACGGAAATCTATATGGCGCGATGGATGATGTTAATGCCCACACATTGCTTGATGGAAGTTGTGGCAATTTTTTCAGGCTCGTTCAACAACCGGTTGCCGCGATTGCTTCACAGAACGGCGAAACAGTATTGTCCTGGACCTCGTTCACCAATGAGGTTTATCGAGTTGAATGCAAATTTTTGCTGAACGACCCGATTTGGATTCCGCTGATCACCAACACGGCAACTGGCAATGCAACCGCTTTTACGAATTCGTTCCCGAATCCGCCGCGGGGTTTTTATCGGATAGTATTGCCTTGAAAAGTCCGGCGGAATTTCACCACTTCAATTCCTGCAACCGGCGCGCGACTTCCTCGGCGTTGGCGCGGCTGTTGAACGAGCTGATGCGGAAATAGCCTTCGCCCTTCGCGCCGAAGCCGGAGCCGGGCGTGATGACCACGTTCGCGTCCGCGAGAATCTTGTCAAACGCCTGCCAGCTCGTGACGCCCTTCGGCGTGCGCACCCAGATGTAGGGCGCATTCACGCCGCCGAAAACTTTCAGCCCCGCCTTCTTCGCGCCCTTGCGCAAAATTTCCGCGTTGCCGAGATAATGTTTGATCAGCTCGTTCACCTGCGTTTTGCCTTCGGGCGAATACAATGCCTCCGCGGCGCGCTGGACGATGTAGCTGACGCCATTGAACTTCGTCGTCGAGCGCCGGTTCCACAGCGGATGCAGCGGCTTCGCCTCACCGGTCTTGGTGAAAGCGTTAAGCGACTTGGGCACGACCGTGAACGCGCAGCGCGTGCCGGTGAAACCACCGTTCTTCGAGAAGCTGCGGAACTCGATGGCGCAGTCGCGCGCACCGGGAATTTCGTAAATGGAATGCGGCACGCCCGGCTCGGTGATGTAAGCCTCGTAAGCCGCGTCGAACAAAATCACGGACTTGTGTTCCAGCGCGTATTTCACCCACGCCTCAAGCTGCTCGCGCGTGGCCGCCGCGCCGGTCGGATTGTTTGGCGAGCAAAGATAAATGACATCCACGTGCTTCTTCGGCGGCACGGGAATGAAGCCGTTCGCGGGCTTGCACGGCAGATAGACCAGCTTCGCGTAAGCGCCGGCTGCGTTCGCGTCGCCGGTGTGGCCGGCCATGACGTTCGTGTCCACATAAACCGGATATACCGGATCGCTGATGGCGATTTTGTTTTTGCTGCCGAGAATGTCGAGGATGTTGCCGCAATCGCACTTTGAGCCGTCGCTGATGAAAATTTCATCGTCGGCCACATCCAGCCCTTTGTCGCGGAAATCATTCTGCGCGATGGCATGGCGCAGCCAGTCGTAGCCCTGTTCCGGGCCGTAGCCCTTGAACGTCTCGCGCGCCGCCATTTCGTCCACGGCCTGGTGCATCGCGGTGATGACGGCGGAGGGCAGCGGTTCCGTCACGTCGCCGATGCCGCAGCGGATGAGGCGCTTGGCGGCTTCGGGATTCGCGTCGCAAAACACCTTCACGCGCCGGCCGATTTCAGGAAAGAGATAGCCGGCCTTGAGTTTGAGATAATTGTCGTTGAGCAATGCCATAAAAATGAGACGAGCAGCCTAAACCATCGGCGAAGGCCAATCAAGAAACGGTTGGATTTGGCTGGGCTGAAATCCGCCGGTGTTCCAGCAGGGTGCCGCCGCCATTAAGGAAATGTTGCTCGTCAAGCAAACCCGGCTCGCCGTCACCCCACTGACAAAAATGCCGTCGGGAAATTTTTAAAGCCCGGCGGCCTTTGAACCGCGCCGGCAACCTCACTTCGGCCGCGACGTCGCGAGATTGCTCCACGCGCCTTCGCCGGCGGTAGGCGCGGCGGAAAAATGATCGGCGCGGCGGGCGCGCCGACCGGGGCCGTCGGGGAAGCTTCCAGGTCCAGACCGGCGGCGAGCAGATGGGACGGTTCGAAACCAGTGGCAGTCATAAATGACGGCCATGGGACAACTTATGGTAATGCTGCTTGACATATAAGTTCAAAAGGATAAATGATTGTTTTCAATCAGTTTTCCAGAATGAACACGCAGAATGGGAATCCAAACATGAAAACGATGAGGCTGCGATTTTGGTCGGTTGTCATAATTACGGTAGTCTTGACTGGTGCCTTTCGGGGAGCGGCGGCGGTGCCGCAGGTGTATGCGGGTTCTTGTGCCGACTCCTCTTTTCTCATTGATGGGTCCGGCGCTTTAAATGCATGGGGTGAGAATGGCTCGGGCAGTCTTGGAATCGGCAGTTATGCCGACCAGCCAAGTCCCACGGCCGTTCCGTTTCCTGCCGGCGTCCACAGTTGGCGCACAGTGGTCACAGCCAACGGTAACAATGCGGGCTGGACGTATGCCATCGGGGATGATGCGCAGCTTTATGGGGCCGGAAACATATCGTTCAACTTCTACCAATACCTGACGCTGGTTACGCCGCCCGCCGGTGCCGGAGGTTGGGTGACTGTCGCAGCCAGCGACGAGGGGTGGCTGGCGATTTCGACCAATGGCGCGATTTACGGAATGATTAACGGCAGCGTCAAATGGCAGCCTCATTCGGGTGCCGCGCGCTGGACGCAAGTGGCGGTTCGTTCCTACTTCTCGAGCACCGAGCCGGATCTATTCGCCTTGGACAACCGTGGCAAACTATATGGTTACTATTCCGGCACGGCCTGGTTTGCCACGCCCACGTTCGTCGAGATTCCCATTCCGACCGGCGCGACGGCTTGGACGAATATCAGTGCTGGCGGCCTGCATGTCCTCGCGCTGGCTGACGACGGCAACTTGTATGGCTGGGGCCATAATGAATCCGGCCAGCTTGGCCTGAGTGGATTTGTATATACCAACGCGCCCCAGCGGATTGCGTTGCCAGCCGGAAAAACCGGCTGGCAGGCGATTTCGGCCGGGGGAACGCATTCCATGGCCACCACGACCGACGGGCAGTTGTTTGTCTGGGGATACGATGGTTACGGCCAGCTTGGTCTGGGCGATAATCATCCGAACCGATATGCTCCGACGGCCGTCCCAAATTTGACGAACGTCACCGCCATCGCCGCCGGTTATGACCATAGCCTGGCGGTCAGCGACTGTCAGGTTCTAGCGTGGGGCATGAACGCCAGCGGGCAACTGGGAGCCGGTTTCACCAGCTCATATTATCCGCTGCCACTGGGGGCGCAGTTCGCTTATGACATCTGCTCGACCAACCCGCCACCATTGCCGCTGGTCTCCATCACGGCGACGGATCCCAATGCTTCGGAAGGCACCTGGCTGTCCATTTACGGCCAGACCAATACCGGCCGGTTTGAAATATCCCGCACCGTAGCGACGAACGCCAGTCTCGTGGTCAATTTCACCATTGGGGGCACCGCCGCGAATGGCGTTGATTACCTTGCCATTCCCTCATCCGTCATCATTCCCGCCAATAGCAATTCGGTCTCGCTGGTGGTCGTTCCCACCGGCAGCACTCTGGCGGCCGACCCGTCAACCGTGGTGGTCAACCTGCTCCCGGATGCGGCTTATCAATTGGGCAACTCAACCAACGCGACGGTGACAATGATCCAGTATGAATCAGAACCCGGGCCACCGTCCTTTCCCTTTCCAACGCTCCAGTTTCATCTCTTTGTCGGAACCAACCTGAACGGGCAGGCCTTCACCATTCAATCTTCAACGAATCTGCTTGATTGGTCCGACCTCGGCACCGGGACGAACATCTGGGGGATTGTCACGGTTTCAGAAACCAACCGCCTGTCCTTCCGTCAACGCTTCTTCCGCGCGTTCCCGGTTTCGGGCCAGTAAACTATACCGCGCTCTGCCCGCCGCCGTCGGCCCCGCCGCCGTCGAGGTCGATCAGGATTTCGCGCGGCTCGGCACCCTTGCTCTCGCCCACGATGCCGCGGCCTTCGAGTTCGTCCATGATGCGCGCGGCGCGCGTGTAGCCCAGCCGCAACCGGCGTTGCAGCAGCGACACGCTGGCCTTCTGCTCGCTGCGGATGACTTCGATGCATTGCTGGATGAGTTCCTCGTCCTCGTCCGTGCCGCTTTCGATGTCGGTGTTCGGGCTGGGCTTGGAGAGCTGCTGGTGAATCTCCATCTCGTAGCTGGGTTTGCCCTGCTTGGCGATGAAGTTGACGATGTCTTCCAGTTCCTTGTCGGTGATGAGCGCGCCCTGCGCGCGCTTGAGGTTCGCGGAACCGGGCGGCAAATAAAGCATGTCGCCCTTGCCAAGCAATTTGTCCGCGCCCATCGCGTCGAGAATCGTCCGCGAATCCACGCGGCTCGCCACCTGGAACGCGATGCGCGCCGGGATGTTCGCCTTGATGACGCCGGTGATGACGTCCACGCTCGGCCGCTGCGTCGCGACGATGCAATGGATGCCCGCCGCGCGCGCCATCTGCGTGATGCGCGCGATGGCCATTTCCACGTCCGCCGGCGCGACCAGCATGAGGTCCGCCAGCTCGTCAATGATGACGACGATGTAGGAAAGTTTTTCGGGAATGATGATGTCTTCCTCGCGCGGCACGACGATTTCCTCGTCCACCTCGACGGCGAATCCGCCGGCGCCGGCCTCGACTTTTTCCTTTTTGGCGGAGAGCGGCAATTCCATTTCCTGCTCGGGCAGCGGCTTGTTCTTCGGCCGTTCGTTGAACGATTTCACGTTGCGGACGCCGACGCGCGCAAAAATCTTGTAGCGCTTCTCCATCTCGTTGACCACCCAGCGCAGCGCGAGCAAAACCTTTTTCGGATCGGTCACCACCGGCACGACGAGGTGGGGCAGGGCGTTGTATTGCTGCAGCTCGACGACCTTCGGGTCAATCATCACGAAGCGCAGTTGATCCGGCGAGAAGCGGTAGAGCAGCGACGCGATGATGGAATTGATGCAGACGGATTTGCCGGAGCCGGTGCTGCCGGCGATGAGCATGTGCGGCATCTCCGCGAGGTCGGCGACGATGGGGTGGCCATAGACGTCCTTGCCGAGCGCGATGGGGATGCGCGCCTTGCTGTTGCGCCATTCGTCGGACTCGAACAGGTCGCGCATGATGACCTTGGTCTTGATGAGATTCGGCACCTCGATGCCGACGGAGGATTTGCCGGGCACCGGTGCGAGGATGTGGATGCGCTCGGCCTTGAGCGCGGCGGCGAGGTTGTTGGAAAGATTCTGGATCTTCTCCAATTTCACGCCGGGCGCGGGATGCAATTCGTAGCGCGTGATGGTCGGCCCCTTGGTGATGTCGCCGAGCGAAACCTCGATGTCAAACTGCGCGAGCGTCTGCTGCATCAGCCGCGCGTTGGCCATCAGCTCTTCCTTGGACTCGGTCGGCTTGACCGTCATGTCCGGGTGCTGGAGAAATTCCATCGACGGCAGCTGGTAGTTGCCAATCATCGGCACGGACGCCACGGTCATCGGCTTGGGCTTCTTCGGCAATAATTTCGGGCGCGGTGCGGGTGCCGGCGGCGTGGAGCCATCCGCAATCGTGATGACCGGCTCGACCACCGGCGCGGCCGGCTTGTCGTCTGGGAGCGCTGCCGTCTCGGCGGCGAGTTTCGGTTCGGCACCCGCCGGCAGGATGCCGGCGCTCCCGGCCTCCGGCGTTTTTATGGCGTCGGACTTGCGGCCCAAAATCTCCTCGGTGCTGGCCGGCCGGATTTCACTGGCGGGGATGATCTCGGCGGCCACCAGCGGTTCATCGGCCGGCGCGATTTCCTTCGGCGGCTCCGGCAAAGTCGTTTTGCGGACGCGCGGGCCTTTGTTTTGCGGAACGCTCAAGTCGCGCACAGTCGGCTCCGGCACCGGCAAGCCGTCGGCCCCGAGGCCGCTGGCGGTTTTTTCCGGCTTGTCCGATTTGTCCACGCGGGCGAGTTCTTCTTCCAGCTTGCGCTTCTGCTTCTGCAATTCGTCGGCGCGTTTGTCCAGGGCAACTTCCTCGGTGGATTTGAATTCGTTGGTTTCGTCGGCCTTGTCCTTTTGCAGCGCCGAGCGAATCCAGTGGCCGAGCTGGAAATTCGTCAGAAATAGCAGGCTGATGAGGCCGAGCGCGGCATAGACAATCGTCGCGCCGAGTTTGCCGAGCAGGCAAAAGCCGTAGTCGTATTGGTTCAACTGGCCATAAGTTAGGAAACCAAGCCAGCCGCCGCCGGCATAGTGAATGTAGAGATACGTGCTCCAGTCTTTGATCAAATCAACTTTGCCGGCGAGGTGCAGCAGGCCGGTAAGCGAGAGGAACAACCCCGCCGTCCACAGCAGGCACCAGCGGAGCCGGTCGCGGAGGTAGCCGAGGATGTTCAGCAGATACGCCACGCCGAACGCGGCGAGAAACCACGGCAGCAGGTACGCCGCGATGCCGAACGGCAGAAAGGTGAACCACGCGAGATACGCGCCGATGGTGCCGATCCAGTTGTGGATTTCGTGGTTGGCCGGCACGCGCACGGACTTGAGGTCGTAGCGGTCGAAGGAGAACTGCGCGACGAGCAGCAGCAGCGCCAGCGCGAGCAGCGCCACGCCGATGACATCGTTAAAACCGTGGTTGGATTTGGAAGCGTCGTCCGCCTTTCTTGCCATGAGCGCAACGTAGCAAGACGGCGCGGTGGTTCAAAGTTGAAACTGCGCGCGGAAAATTTACGGCAGGACGTGCGGCGGTGTGACGGTCGTGCCCAGCGAGCAGGTGGGATTGGTGCCGATGATGTTGTCCTGATAATAATCGCCGCCGACCGGGCAGGGCGGGATGCTGCCCTGCCGGTTGAGCTTGATGTAGGGCGTGATGTCGTTGGGATAATTCAGCGAGTCGCCGGTGTTTTTGTGGTTTTCGATGGCGAACTGGTTGGCGGCTTCGTCAATCTGGCGGAGGTTGTTGATGCAGGCATTGGCCTGCGAAACGGTGCGCGCCTTGAGAAAGTTGGGCAGGGCGATGCCCGCGAGCATCCCGATGATGGCCACGACAATCATGATCTCCACCAGCGTGAAGCCGGCGGTGGGTAAAGGTTTCGACATTTTCATACCACTGCTGCTTGTGCTATTCGGCGGGGCAACGGGGTTTTGGTGCTTTCGCCCGGCCCGGCACCTGCCGCCCGGAAGCATTGAAAGCAAATGGCCTGCCAATAATGCGTTTTTTGACATCGGGCGCGCCGGCAAACGGCATGGTCGCCGGGGGGCGGAAATTTGTCCGGACGCCGGTTGTCCCGCTTTGAACCAGCCGCCGCGCCGGCGCGGCTGAAGATGGGACATGCGGAGTTTGGATTTTCCTTCCCGCCGGAAATTTGCTCTATTCAAGCATGGACGCCGCCCAACTGCCGCCGCTCACGCC
>CAYUGC010000061.1:0-18026 GCA_964444085.1 uncultured Bifidobacteriaceae bacterium
TTTTCGTGCAGCACCTGCTCGTAAAGCTCGTTCACCCCGTTGCGTTTCTGCAAATCCTTGATGAACTGGTCGAACGGCATCTGATACATCATCGCGAGCTGCTGGGCGCGCTTGATGACGTCCTCCTGCGACGCCTCGATCTTTTCCTGCGACGCGATGCGGCCCACGAGGAACGCCAGTTTCACGCGTTCCTTGGCGCTGCCGGCGGCGGCGGCGTAAATTTCGTCCTTCTGCTTCTCGATGATATCGCGGTTCACGCCGCGCTGGGTGTTCTGGCGGACGAGGTCATAGACCACGTTGCGCGTCTCGTTGGCGACCGCCGATTCCGGCAGGTCGAAAGCCACCTTGTCCAGCAACGCCTTGACCACCTGGCCGCGCACCGCCTTGGTCTTCGAGTATTTCAGTTCGTTTTCCAGATCCGTGCGGACGCCGGCCTTCAATTTCTCCAGATTTTCCGCGCCGAATTTCTTGGCCAGCTCGTCGTCAATCGCCGGCAGGGATTTCTCCTTCACCTCGACGACTTCAACTTCATAAATGCCCTTTTTGCCCTGCAACTGCGGCGTCACGAAATCCGCCGGGAAATCCACGTTCACCGTGCGCTTGTCGCCGGCGTTCGCGCCGATGAGCTGCGCGGCGAAGCCGGGGATGAACGAATTGCCGTCCGTCTCGATCCAGAAATTGTTCTGCTCCGTCAAACCCTTCGCCGTCGGCGCGAGCTCGGTGATGACCTTGCCGTCGCAGGTGCCGCTGTAGTTGACCACCGCGATGTCGCCGTTGGCGAGCGGGCGGGCGACGGTGTTGAAGCTCGCGTGCTGGCCGCGCAGCAAATCCAGCGCCTTGTCCACGTCCGCGTCCGTCACGGATTTGGTTTCGAGCGTGGCGGGCAGGCCCTTGTATTCGGGCAGTTGAAATTCCGGCGCGGTTTCCACCGTGGCGGTGAACTGCAAGGCCTGGCCGCGGCCAAACTGCACTTCCTCGATGTCGGGATAGCCGACCACGGAAATCTTCTGCTCGTCAATCGCCTTGCGGTAGGCGTCGCCGATGAGCTTGCGCTTGGCTTCGTCCTTGATCTCGGCGTCGTATTTTTTCACGACCATCGGCAGCGGCGCCTTGCCGGGCCGGAAGCCGGGCAGGTTCGCCTGTTTCTGGATGTCCTTCGTGACGGCGTCAAACACCGTGTTCACGGCGGTTGCGTCGAGTTCCACCCGCACGAGCTTTTTGCACGGGGCCAAATTTTCAACAGATACGTTCACGGTAAAAAAGTAGTTAAACGAGCCGCGCAGGATATATTGTCCGCACCGCGATGGCAAATTGTTTGTGTGGCGCAAAACGCTCGGTTCCGCTTTCATATCCGTGCTTGCAGAAAACCATTTTCATCACCGGCACTGGCACCGGCGCGGGCAAAACCGTCCTGACCGCGCTGCTCGCGAGTTATCTGACCGGTCAAAAGATCCGCGTGGCCGCATTCAAGCCGGTCAGTTCCGGCGGGCGCGCTGACGCCCGCGCGCTGCTGGCCGCAATGAACGCAAGCGCACCAACTTGGAGCGCGGACGTGTCCGCGCACTCCAAATCAATCGGCGCACTGACGCTGGACGAAATCAACCCATGGTATTTCCGCGCAGCCATCGCGCCGGTGCTGGCGGCCCGGCGGGAGAAAAAGCCCGTCACGCTCGCGCCGGTGCTCGCGCACATCCGGGCGGTGCGGAGAAATTTCGCCGTGACGCTGGTGGAAGGCGCGGGCGGGCTGCTGAGTCCCATCGGCGAAGATTTTGATTCGCGCGACTTGATTCTGGCGCTGCGCGCCGCGCCGGTCATCGTCGCGCCCAACCAACTGGGCGTGGTGAACCACTTGCGGCTCACGCTCGAAGCGCTGCCGGACAATTACCGCGCGCAGGCGAAGATTGTTTTGATGTCGCCAGCCAAACCGGACTCCGCGACAAAGACCAACGCCCAACTGCTCGGCGAATTTTTCCCGCCGGAAAGAATTTTCCCGCTGCCGTGGCTGGGCAAACAGTTTTCATTGGAAACCGCCCAGAAAACCTCGCAGGTCAGGCGTACACTGGCGGCGCTGGTGAAAGATTAATTCTCCGCTGGCGGATTGGTGGCCAGAAACGATTCCCGCCACGGCTGCTGGTTTTTGTAAAGCTCCAGACGGTGCTGGATGGGTTCCAGCTTCTTCAATTTCAAGGCGGCGGCGACTTCCAGCGCCTGCTGCGCGGCCAGTTGCGCCGCGTCAAATTTCCCCAGCTCGGCGCACGCCATGCCCAGCGCGTCCAGCACGTCCGGCCGGCTGCCGCTGGTCAGCACATTCGCCTTGGCTGCCAGCACAAAGGCGCTGCGTCCGTCGCGCGCGGCCGGATTTGCGTTCGCGGCGAGCACCTGCGCGGTGTAGCCCAGGATGCTGATGTCATCCGGGGCAATCCGCACGGCGGCGCGCAGTTCCCCAACCGCCTCGGCATCGCGGCCGGCGCGCAGATAAATTTTTGCCGTCTCGACGTGTGACCACGGATAATGCGGATTTAATTTTGACGCGGCGGCAAATTCCGCCAGCGCCGCGCCGGTCTGGCCGGCGGCGAGCAGCGACCGGCCGAGGTCATGATGGAGAAATTCCACGTCCGGCGCGATTTGCACGGCGGCGCGATGTTCCGCCCGCGCCTCGTCGTGGCGGCCCAACTGGTCGAGCGCGCTGGCGAGATTGTGGTGGCCCTGGTAGCGGTCGGGCTCCAGGCGCGCGGCGGCGCGGTATTGCCCGGTGGCCTCCGCGAGCCGGCCCTGCTGCTCCAGCGCCACGCCGAGGTTGTTGCGGGCGATGTCGTTGTCGGTGGTCACGGCCAGCGCGTGGCGGAAAAGCGTCTCGCTGTTTTGCCAGTGCCAGATTTGTTTTTCCGCCGTGACGAGGCAGGCGATCAAAACGACCGCCGCCAGCGCGCCGGGAATTTTCCCGGAAATCTTCCAGCGCGCCGCCAGCTCCAGCGCAGCAAAAGTGACGATGATAAAAATGCCCACGGACGACAGGTAGCTGTAGCGGTCGGCGATCTGCGCGCCGCCGACCTGCACGAGGCCGATGACCGGCACCAGCATCCCGGCGAACCACAACCAGCCGGTGAGCAGATACGGCCGCGAGCGGTGCAGCCGCAACGCGACCAGCGAAAGGCAAGCCAGCGCAGTGACCGCGGCGGCGACCTGCGCGGCGGGAATATGCTCCGGCAGCGGATAAAAAATCGCGAGCTTCGCCGGCCAGAAAGTTTTCCAAAGATATTCGGCGCCGGCCACGGGCGCGTTTTTCAGCCGGTAATGCAGCGGCACAATGGCGGTCGAGACGACGGCGTTGCTGGCGGACTGCGACTGCGCGAGAAACGTGATAACGCTCGCGGCGGCGGTGATGAGGAAGAACGGGATTTTTTCCCAAACCAGCGCGGCGGCGGCGCGGACATTTGAAATCTGAAATCTGAAATCTGAAATTCGTTGCAGCGGCCAGAAATCCAGCAGCAGCAGGACGCACGGCAGCGTGACGAGCATCGGCTTGGCCATCAGGCCGAGCGCGAAGCAAGCCAGCGACCACCAGAAATGGCGCCGGGAATTTTCCTGGACGTATTTCGCGTAATTCAAGAACGCCAGCAGCGCAAAAAACGTGCTCAGCACGTCCTTGCGCTCGGAAATCCACGCGACGGATTCGACGTGCATCGGGTGCCACGCGAACAGCGCGGCGATGAACGCCGCCGGCCAGATATTCCCCACGAGCCGCAGCATCAGCGCAAAGAGCAGTACCCCATTCGCCGCGTGGATCAGGGCGTTTTCGAGGTGCGGCCCGGCGGGATTCAGCCCGAACACGCCGCAGTCAATCATGTGCGAGATGAGCGTGAGCGGATGCCAGTTGCAGATGGCCAGCGTGGTGAACGCCCATTTCACGCCGGCCCACGTCACGCCGGCCTGCACGACGGGGTTTTCGGTGACGTAAAGGCTGTCGTCATACACGCAAAAGCCGAACCACGCCACCGGCAGGTAGAGCGCGATGGTGGCGGCGGCGAGCAGCAGGGCGAGGCGACGTGGTTGCGGCACGGGTTTCTTGTAAGCGATTTTGCCGCCGGGGCAAAGCGCGATTTCATCATCCTCGTCCTCATGCGCATCGCCATCCTCAAGCCGTCCGGCGGCGAGGCTGAGGTGACGATGCGGGGGAGAATGATTTCCATTTTCGCGCAAAAAGTTTTTGCAATTTCCGCCGCCGAACCTGATAATCTGTGCCGGCGGAGAAATGCTCACGCAGCCGCCACTTGGCCCAAACCGGTTCCTCACCACCAAGTTTTGAATTTTATGAGCGGGATACCTTTTACACTCATCGGAGCGGCCTCCAACCAGAGCGAACTCCTTTACATCTGGGACCGCGCGACGATGGAAGCCAAAGCCATCATCGCGCTGCTCTTCGTTTTTTCCATCGCCGCGTGGTTCGTGATGATGTCCAAAGTCATCCAGATGCGCCGCGCACGAAAATTAAACCTCTTCTTTGGCGAGGAATTCACCGCGCAAAAAACCGTCCTTGAAATGTATGACCGCAAGCTCCAGGTCGAAGGCTGTCCGCTCTACGCCGTCTATCAGGCCGGCTGCGTGCAGCTCGACGCGCGGCTGCGCGGGCCGAGCGGCGAACGCGCCAAACAGAACATCAGCCTGAAAAACATGGAGCACATCAAGCGCGCCATTGAAAACGTCGTCGCCAAGGAATCGCTGAAACTCGAATCCGGCTTGATTCTATTGGCGATTGCGGTGAGCGGCGCGCCGTTCATGGGTTTGCTCGGCACGGTCTGGGGCGTGATGAGCACGTTTGCCGGCATCGCCCAGTCGCCGACGGGTGCGTCGCTGGCGGTGATGGCACCCGGCGTGAGCGCCGCGCTGGTCACAACGGTCGCCGGCCTGCTGGTGGCGATCCCCTCGATGTTCGGCTACAACTGGCTCGTCCATAACCTGCGCGCGTTCACCGTCGAGCTGGACAACTACGCGCAGGAACTCGTTTCCAAGATGGAAACGGAATTTCTGAAGGACGAATAATTTTCCCATGCGCCGTTTCTCACAACGCAGTCATCTGGTGACGTTGAGCGACATCAACATCACGCCGTTGCTCGACCTGGCGTTTGTGCTGCTCATCATCTTCATCATCACCACGCCGCTGCTGACGCAGAGCATCGAGTTGAAGCTGCCGCGCGGCGGCCAGTCGGACAAGCGGCCGAACAAAAACGACATCCGCACCGTTGAGATTTCCAATACCGGCTTCTACAAGCTCGAAACCCGGACGATGCAATTGCCACAGATTCTTCGGCAGCTCGCGGGTGAATTTCGCGGCAACCAGAACCTGGTGGTTTTCATCCGCGCCGACAAGGACTGCAAATACGATCTGGTTGCGCAGATCATTGACGGCTGCCAAAAATCCGGCATCACGCGCTATTCGCTGCGCACCGACCCGACGCCCAAATGAACCGGCTTGAAAAAAAATGCCTCATCGCCACGGCGGGCCTGCACCTGCTGCTGGTGCTGGTGCTGCTGTTCGGCTCGGCCTTTTTCACGCATCACGAAAAACCGGACGACACCCAACTGCTCGACGTGATTCCGCCGAACCTGATTGACGCGGCGTTCAGCAGCGGCGTGAAAAATGCCCAGCCGCCCGCGCCCACACCGCCGCAGCCGCCGGCACCGCCGAAAGCGGTCGTCACTCCGCCACTGCCGACCCCAGTGCCCACGCCGCCCGCGCCATCGCTGGTGAAACAGGTGGAAAACTTTTTCAAGCCCGAACCGCCCAAACCCGCGCCCGACGAACCGACGCCAACCGAGCCGGCGACCAAACCGAAGGAACACAAAATCAAAGTGGATTTGACCCCGGTCAAGCGCACCACGCCGAAGGTGACGCCGGACACTTCCGAGGCCGACGCGCAGCGCGAAGCAACCAAGGAAGCAAACCGGCGCAAGGCGGCGTTTGCCAAAGCCCTTACCAGCATCAGCAAAAACGCCTCTTCCGCCACGACCATCGAGATGCCCGGCACCGGCAGCGTGTCGTATGCAAATTATGGGTCAGCCATAAAAAGCATTTATGAACAGGCTTGGTCTCCGCCAACCGAAACAGCCAATGATGATGCCAACACCAAGGTTGCCGTTACTATCAGCAGCGATGGCACGGTGATTTCCGCACGGATAATCAATCCGTCCGGCGACACGCAAGTGGATGCCAGTGTGCAGCGCGCGCTGGACAGCGTGACTTCTGTGCCTGCTTTTCCTGAAGGCGCAACAGAAAAACAAAGAACTTTCAAGATCAACTTCAACCTCAAAGCCAAACGGATGCTCGGATGAAAAAAATATTTACCCTAATTGTCACGCTCGCCACTTTCTGTCTTTCACACGCTAATGAAACAGATCTCGGCGACATCACCAAAGGAAGCCCCTTCGCGCAGAAGCCCGTTCCCGTCGCGTTAAGCGGGTTCACCGGCGAGGGCGCGGAGGTCTTGAAATTTGACCTGACCGTGCAGGGCTTCAGCTTTGTCGCGCCCGACCAGGCGCAATACCTTATCAGCGGCAGCGACGCCGGCGCGGTCAGCGGCACGCTCACGGACAAGTTCGCCAAGCGCCAGTTGCTCTCGCGCAGCTACAACGGCGCGAGCCTCCGGCGGCAGGCGCACGCGTTCGCGGACGACATCGTGCAGGCGGTGCAGAATCTCAAGGGCATCGGCCAGACGAAAATCTCCTTCAAGGCGCAGCCCAACAGCGCGGGCGCGGGCGAAATCTACGTCGCGGATTTCGACGGCCACGGCGCGCAGCGTATCACCACGGACGGTGCCATCGTCGCCAAGCCGGCGTGGGTGCCGGGCCGGCTGGCGCTGTATTACACCAGCTATGCGCGCGGCAACCCGGACATTTTTTACCACAGCCTGTCGAGCGGTCAGCGGCGCGTGGTCGCGGGTTATTCCGGCTTGAACACCAGCGCGGCGGTTTCGCCGGACGGTGCAAAAGTCGCGATGGTGTTGAGCAAAACGGGCAGCCCGAACATCTGGGTATGCAACGCCGACGGCACGGGCCTGAAACAGATCACGCACGGCGACGAGGATTCCTCGCCAACGTGGTCGCCGGACGGAAGCTGGATTTGTTTCGCGACGAAGCACAACGAGCGTCGCCGGCTGGCGAAGATTCCGGCGGGCGGCGGCACGGTGCAATACTTGAACACCGCCGGCGCGCCGAATCCGACCGAGCCGGACTGGTCGCCGGACGGCAAATGGATCGCGTTCACGTCGCAGATGGGCGATTTCAACATCTGCGTGATGCCGGCGGCCGGCGGTGGGACGCCGACGGTGCTGGTGAGCGGGCAGAACCCGTCGTGGGCGCCGAACTCGCGGACGCTGGTTTTCAACCGCTCGCTGGGCTACCGGCAGATATTGTCTGTGCTTGACGTTTTCACCAAACAATACAAGGATTGTGCACGAGCGACCGGAAGCAATTCCCAGCCCGCTTGGGCGAAATGATTTTCTTTTTCGTCAGACGATTTTAACCGCCGATCTTAACCAAACAAAAATTATGAAAATGAACCGCATTGTATTTCCGCTCGCGCTCGCGCTGGCCGCGACGCTGGCCACCACCGGCTGCAAACACACGCCCGTTAAAGTCACGCCGATTCCCGGAGCGACAAATCCGAATGTTGGCGACCGACAGGCGAATGACACTATGCCACCCAGCCCGCCGTTCAATCCTGACACAGATCCGAGCAAGCACAATATTGACACGACTGCTTTGAATGAATTTGAAGGCATGATCAAAGACCCGGCGGCGCTCGCGGCGAACACGATTCACTTCGCGTTCGACAGCGCGGCGATCAAGAAGAGCGAGAAGGACAATCTCGTGGCCGTGGCGTCCGCGCTCAAGAGCAGCCTGAACGACAAGCTGCTCATTGAGGGCAATTGCGACGAACGCGGCACGGACGAATACAACCGCGCGCTCGGCGAACGCCGCGCGCTGGCCGCCCGCGAGGCGCTGGCCAAGCTCGGCGTCAGCCCCGACCGCATCCGCACCTTGAGCAACGGCAAGGACAAGCCCGCCGACTCCGGCCACGACGAATCCGCGTGGGGCAAAAACCGCAACGACACGTTCATCCTGCTCCATCCCAAGGCCGGTGTCTGATTTTGATTTGTAACCCAAGAGCCGCGCTGCCCAGCGCGGCTCTTTTTATTTAACCCAATCATCCTCATCGTCATGCTCATTCTCATCCTCGCCTTCGGAAATTTGAAAATGAGGATGAGGCCGAGAATCAACGGGAATGTGGATGAAAATCGGGCATAAAGACGATGAGGAGAATGAAGGCTGGCGGGGTTTTGCGGCTTTACTAAAGGCCGTAATCGGCGTAGTTTGGTTCTAGTCAAACAACTATTATGAATATCATGCTTGCAAGCTGGTTCGGCGGTCCGCAGGTGATTTTGATCCTGGCCATCATCATCATCTTGTTCGGCGCGAAAAAGATTCCGGAGCTTGCGCGCGGCGTCGGCCTGGGCATCAAGGAATTCAAAAAGGCCACGAAGGAAGTGACGGACGAAATCAACAACGCCAGCACGGAAACCCCGCCCGCCGTCACGCCGGTTCCCCCCGCGAACACCACCGCGCAATCGCCGTCCAAGCCCACTGAGTCGAAAGCCTCCTGACCGCGCGGAGGGTTTTTCATGGCCGACTTTTCTCCAGAACCGCCGGGTGACGGCGGCGGCCCGGTAAAGACTTTTCTCGAACACCTCGAAGATTTTCGCTGGTTGCTCGTCAAATGTTCCGTGGCCGTCGGCTTGGGCATGCTCATCTGCCTCTTCGCGGCGAACTACGTCATCGCCATCGTCAAATGGCCGCTGACCCGCGCCCCGATGAGCTATCCCGGCACGAACCAGATCGCTACCGTCAGCTTCGGCACCAACCACCTCGGCAATTTCACCATCTCCCCGGCGCAAAGCACCGCGCTGAACCTCGGCACCAACCGCTTCGTGGCCGTGGCCGTCGAGCCGCTCACGCTGGGCACCAATCAGGTGCTCGGCTGGCGCGTGGACGACAACCCGCGCGCCGTCGCGGAACTGCAGCAGATGCACATCGAGTTGGTCAACTTGAGCCCGGCGGGCGGATTTTTCGTGGCGTTTCAGGCGGGCATTTATGGCGGGCTGGTGCTGGCCTCGCCGTTCATCTTGTATTTCGTCGCGTCGTTTGTTTTTCCCGCCTTGCGGATGCGCGAGCGGAAATATATTTACCGCGCGATTTTCATCGGCGGCGGTCTGTTCCTCACCGGCGTGGCCTTCTGCTATTTCATCCTCATGCCGGTGGCGCTCGCGGCGTCGCAGATGTATTCGAGCTGGCTCGGCTTCGGCGCGACGCAATGGCGCGCGGAGGATTACATCAGCTTCGTGTGCCGCTTCATGCTCGGCATGGGACTGGGCTTTGAACTGCCGGTCGTGATCCTGACGCTGGTGAAGATCGGTGTGCTGGATTACAACATGCTTTCCAAGGCGCGCCGCTACATGATCGTCATCAACCTCACGCTTGGTGCGCTGCTCACCACGCCGGAAGTGCTGACGCAGGTGATGATGTTCATCCCGCTGCAGGGACTGTTTGAATTGAGCGTGTGGATCGCGTGGTATTGGGACCAGCCCGACCGGGCCAAGGCGCGGCGGAAAGTTCTCCTCGTGCTGCTGCTGGCGGCGCTGGTCGCGGCGGCATTGTGGGCCGGCTGGGCCTATGGCTGGCCGCAGCTGCGGTCGCACTGGCGCTGATTGAAAACGCGCTTTACAAGCCGGTGATTCGGGTTAAGCTGCTTTCAAAGTCACAACATCGTATGCGCCAATTGATTTTTCTCTTCGCCGCCATTGTCAGCCTCGCGATTTTCACCGGTTGCGCCGGCCCGGAACGCAAGCTCGCCCGCGGCTTTGACAACACCATGGAAATCGTCCGCTGGGGCGATCTGCGCCGCAGCGTCGAGCAGGAAGGCATCTTCTCCGGCCCGGATTACACCTACACCTACGGCAGCATCCACGGCTTTGACCGGTCCGTCAGCCGCATCGGCCTCGGCATCTACGAAGTCGTCACCTTCCCCATCCCGTCGTATGACCCGATCCTCACCACCAAGGTGTCGGCCATCCCGCAGTCGCCGGAAAGCTTTAAGCCCGGCCTGATCGACGACCCAACCTTCAGCACCGACACCTACACCGGCTACTCCGGCGGCGATGTGGCGCCGTTCATCCCCGGCAGCCGGTTCCGGGTTTTCGACAACTGAAAAACATTTTTTCACGACGCGCCAACTCCGGTTGGCGCGTTTTTGTTTCCGGCGGACAACTCGGAAATCTTTTTCGTGTCTTTCGCGCCGTTCGCGGTTAAAAATATCCGCCGATGCGCCTCGAAAAAAAATCACCCTGCAAGGTCAACCTCATCCTGAACATCCTCGGGAAACGTGCCGACGGCTTTCACGAACTGGAGACCGTCATGCAGCCGGTGAACCTCTGCGACGCGATGACCTTTGAGCGCGCCGGCACCGCCCTGCTGCTGACGTGCAGCCACCCCGAACTGCCGTGCGATTCCAAAAACCTCGTCCACCGCGCCGCCACGGCGTTTTTATCGGCAGTCAAAATTTCTGACGGCGTCAAAATCCATCTCCAGAAAAATCTCCCGCTCGCCGGCGGTATCGGCGGCGGCAGCGCCAACGCCGCGGTGACCTTCACCGCGCTCAATGAACTGTTCGGCTCACCGTTGCCGCTGGAAAAGCTGCACGAACTCGCCGCCACCCTCGGCTCCGACGTGCCGTTTTTCCTCTACGACCAGCCGGCTCTCGCCACCGGGCGCGGCGAAAAAGTGCGGACGCTGGAAAATTTTCCGGCGCTGAAAGGCAAGGCGTTTTTCCTCGTCCATCCCGGCTTCGGCATCTCGACGCCGTGGTCATATCAGAACCTCGCGCGGTTTCCGAAAGACCAGAACGGCACGCCGGGCCGCGCGGAAAAATTAATTGCGGCCTTGCAATCGAATCACTCCCTTGCCCGTCCTTCGGACACCCTCTCCCCCACCGGGGGAGAGGGACGGGGTGAGGGGGCAACGCCTGGCAACCAATGCAAGATGTGGAGCGACGACTTTTACAATTCGCTCGAAGCGCCGGCGTTCGACAAGTTTCCGGTCCTCCGGCTTTACCAGGAATTCCTCCGCGAAAACGGCGCGCTGGTGGCGCTCATGTCCGGCAGCGGCTCGACGACCTTTGCCATCGCGGAAAACCTGCCGGCGGCGGATCAACTGGCGGAGAAATTCAAATCGCAGTTCGGCGACAAAGGCTGGACGGCGACGGTGGCTATTTGACCGTAGCGGCGTGTCGGCAGACCGCCGCCATATTCTGATTGAGTTTACGGCGCTCTATCGGGACGCCGCTACTACCGCCGTTTGAACTTCACCAGCGCGAACTCGATCATTTCCCTTGCCGCCGGAATTTTGCAGGCCAGCGCGGCCACCAGATAAAAAATCCCCGCGACCAGCGCCGGCACAAACACGGCGCCCAGCTTCAGCACGAGCGTCGCATGGCCGAGATGTTGCTCCCACAGTTTCCAGCCGCCCCAGGCGATGAGCGCGGCGCATAATCCGGCCGCCGCCAGCGGCAAAAAGGTTTTGCGCAGCGGTTCCAATTCGAGCTTGCCGAGTTTTTTCCGCAGCGCGAACAACAGCAATGCCACGTTGAAAGCCGAGGTGATCGTGTTCGCCAGGCCGAGGCCGCCTTGTTGCAGCGGCACAATCAGCGCGGCGGACAAGGCCATGTTCAGCACGAGGCAGAAGAGGCTGATTTTCATCGGCGTCTTGGTGTCGCCCAGGGCGAAAAACGCGCGCGCCAGAATGTTCACCGTGGAAAACGCGATGAGGCCGGGCGCCAGACATTGCAGCGCCAGCGTCGCCCGCGCGGTCGAGGCGGCGGTGAATTTGTCGCCGTGCTCGAACAGCAGGCGGATGATCGGCTCGGCTAAAACCACCAGCAGCGCGGCGGCGATGAGGTTGGCAAACAGCAGCGTGGACAATCCGTGCCGGAGCGTCGTGCGGAATTCGGGATAATTCTTGTCCACCGCCAGCGCGCTCAAGGTCGTGAGCAGATACGTCGCCAGTGAAATGCCGAACATGCCCTGCGGCAGCTCCATCAGCCGCACGGCGTAATCGAACGAGGCGTTGATCTGCGGGTTGATCGCGATGGCGAGGAATTGGACGAGCGTGACGTTGATTTGAAAAGCCGCCACGCCAATGGCCCCCGGAATCATCCGCGTCACCACCAGCCGCACGGTTTCATCGCGCCACGGCGAAACCCAGCGGAAGCGGAAACCGTCGTGCCAGAGCGACGGCAGTTGAAACAGCGCCTGCGCCACGCCGGCCGCCAGGACGCCGTAGGCGAGCGCGAAGATTTCCTTTTGCAGGCGCTCGTCTTTCGGCAAACCCGCGCCGAGCAGCGGCGCGAGCCAAAGCACCGAGGCGATCATCACCACGTTGAGCACCGCCGCGCCCATCGCGGGGATGAAAAAATGCCCGCGCGCGTTGAGCATGCCCATGCCCGCCGCCGCTAGGCACACCATCAGCATGTAGGGAAACATCACGCGCAGCAGTTGCAGCAGCAGTTCCGTCTTCGGCAAAAATTCGTGCAGGTTCAGCGCCACCGTGATGCCGATCATCATCAGGCCGACGATGACGCTCGCCGCGACGATGAGGCCGGAAATGACGGCGTTGGCCGCGCGCCACATCTCCGCCTCGCCGTGGATTTTTTCCTTTTCCTTGAAGAGGGGGATGAACGCCGCCGTCAGCGCGCCTTCGCCGAGCAACCGGCGGAAGAGGTTCGGAATTTGAAACGCAAATTTGAAAACGCCGGCCACCCAGGTGTCGCCCATGAACTGCGCATAAACGATCTCGCGCACCATGCCGAGGAGGCGACTGGACATCGTCGCGGCGGCCATCGCGCCGGAAGCTTTCAACATTTTTGACACCGGCGAAGGTTAAAGTCCCAAGCCCCAAGTCCAAAGTCCAAAGTTCACGTTGGAGTTCCATTGACCAAGCCGGCCTGCAAAGCAAAAACCCTCGCCGGATGAACGCGAGGGTTATGAAGAGATTGAAAATTATTTCCGACGGCGGAACTGCCAGAGCAGGCTCAGCCCGCCCAGCCCAGCCAATGCCAGCGTAGATGGTTCGGGAGCGGGGGCGATGGCAAATGTTGATTGGGTGATAATGGCACCGGTCTGGCCACCGAAGTCAGTGACTTGCATATATACGGTGTTGTCTCCGGCATTCAAGTAGGCCGTGCCGGTGAGGGTGGATAAATTTCCAAAGTCGGAAAGTTTGTCCCCAATTTGCGTGCCCCCGACAATCGTGGGGCTCGTCGGGTTGGCAGTATCCACGTTGCCGTTGATGAAGAAACTGATGTAGTTGTCGCCAGCTCCTTGAAAATCGAAATTGTAATACCCGGCCGTGGAAACAGAAAAGGTCTGCTCGGCGATCCAGTTATAAGTTCCACCAGTCATGCTGTTAGCGTTTGCAGTGGGTGAAATCCATTTATAATTGTTGGTGCCAACAGTCACGCCAGTTTGATAGGCACCAAAGGCCGGATCTGTAGGCCCACTGGCATTGCCCCCGATGCTTTGGGAACCCACATAGTATGGTGCCGGCACGGATTGGGGCACGAAGGCATTATAGGGGGTGGTAACCGAAGGGCCGGCAATGATAAACCAGTTGGGGTCGGTAACAACACCGCTCCATGAAGACCCCCATCCCCCATTGGCGATCACATGGGAAGCCATGTCCACGTTCTCGCCACTTCCAACAATATCAATATCCGCCCGGGAAACTCCTAGAGTGGAAAACCCGATTAGAAGTGAGGCATAGAGTGTTTTCATATGTTTCATCTTTGTCATTTATATTGAATTGCCATTTGCTATCGGAAGAATTTTTATGCGGGATAAAAGAATATACTAATCATATCTTGTTTTTATTTTGACTCATTTTGCCGTCCAGCTTGGGGCGTCTCTCCCGGCATCCAGGCGAAGCGGTTTGGAAGCGAATCGGCAATTGGCCATCGCGCCGGAAGCTTTCAACATTTTTGACACCGGCGCAGATTAAAGTCCAAAGCCCCAAGTCCAAAGTGAACCCAAACGGCCGCAGTTGCGGCTGGCCGGGAGCGCCGGCTTCCAGCCGGCAATTTTCACGAACAACAAACCAACCCACCGGCAGGATGCCGGCGCTCCCGGCGCGGAGGATTTGAATTGGAAATTGGCAATTGGAAACCGGCCATCTATTCTGCCGGCGTGAGCATCATTGATGAATTGAAATGGCGCGGCCTCGTGGCCGACTGCACGGACGCGGCGGAACTGGAAAAGAAAACCGCCGCGCCCATCACGCTTTACTGCGGCTTCGACCCGACCGCCGACAGCCTGCATGTCGGCAATCTCGTGCCGCTGCTGGCGCTGCGCCGCTTTCAATTGCTCGGCCATCATCCCATCGCGGTGGCCGGCGGCGCGACTGGTTCCATCGGCGATCCCAGCGGCAAGACCGCCGAGCGCCAGCTCCTCACCAAGGAAATTCTCGACCACAACATCGCCAGCGTGAAGGTGCAACTCGCGAAGCTGCTCGATTTTGAAACGAAACAAAATCCAGCGCGGCTGGTGGATAATGCTTCGTGGACGGCGGGCATTTCGTTCCTCGATTTTCTGCGCGACATCGGGAAGCATTTTTCCGTCAACCAGATGGTCGCCAAGGAATCCGTCCGCGCGCGCATGGAAGACCGCGACGTAGGCATCAGCTTCACCGAGTTCAGCTACATGCTGCTGCAGGCGTTTGATTTCATGGTGCTGTGCCGCGACGCGAACTGCGAGCTGCAGATCGGCGGCAGCGACCAGTGGGGCAACATCACCGCCGGCATCGAGCTGACGCGCAAGAAGCTCGGCAAACACGTCTTCGGCCTGACGCTGCCGCTCATCACGAACACCGACGGCTCCAAGTTCGGCAAGACCGCCGCCGGCGCCATCTGGCTCGATCCCAAGCGCACCAGCGTTTACAAGTTCTACCAGTTCTGGATCAACACCGATGACCGCGACGTCATCCGCTATCTGAAATATTTCACGTTTTTGGCGAAGGAAGAAATCGAGGCATTGGAAAAGTCGCACGCGGAAAACCCCGGCGGACGCGTGGCGCATAAGGCGCTGGCGAAGGCGGCGACGGATTTGATCCACGGCGCGGCGGCCACGACGGAAGCCGTGCGGGCGAGCGAGATTCTTTTCGGCGGCGAGCTGAAAGACATTGCGGAAAGCACGTTCAACGAAATCATCGGCGAAGTGCCGACGAAGGAGATTGAGAAGGCCAAGCTCGATGGCGCGGGTCTTCCGCTGGTGGAACTCGTGGTTCATGCCGGCTTGTGTCCGTCGAAAGGCCAGGCACGAAAAGACATCGAAGGCGGCGGCGTGAATATCAACAACGTCCGCGAAGCCAGCGCCACGCGGGCGGTGACCGCCGCCGATTTGCTCTTCGACAAACACGTCCTGCTCCGCAAAGGCAAAAAGAATTACGTCGTCGTGACGGCGAAGTAACCTTTAACCGCTAATCCGCGCTAATTGCCGCTAATTTTCGGAATACCAAGCTTTGATTAGCGAATATCAGCGCCGATTAGCGGTTCATTTTTTCACACCGTAAACCAGCCGCGCCTTTTCCGCGTCGAGCGCGCTGATGCCGTTTTCTGTCCACTGGCCGATGACGCCGTCGTATTTTCTGTCCTTCGGCGACAGCACCGCGCCCGGGCTGCTGCCGTCGCCGTCGGTGCATTCCTCCTCATGCGCGCCGGCCCAGCAGACGCGGTAGTGCATGATGGATTTGTAATCGTAGGGCAGCGTCGTCACCAGCCAGTTGGTTTTGGCAATCCAGTCGTAGTCAGGCGCGCGGCCCGGCTTGATGTTTTCGTAATGCACGGTGATGAACTGGTCGCGGTCCCAGCGCTGGTGTTCATGATGGAAGCCGAGGACGTGGCCGAGTTCGTGCGCGGGCATCCATTCGAGGTCGCGCCACCAGAAGGCGGTGATGTTGATGTCGGTGCGGTCGCCTTTGATGAATCCGATGTGGCTGGTGTTGTTGCCGGCGTCGGTTTTGCCAGTGAAATTGACGTATTCAATTTCCTTCGTGCGCGGGATGAATTTGAGGTTCGCGCCGGTGTCCAGCCAGCGCTGCATCGCGCGCAGGGCGAGCGTTTGCTGCGGCGGCGTGAGCTTGGAGATGTCGTAGGGAATCACGCCGCCCGGCCACGGCTGCGGATGCTCGGAATTTTTCTGTTCATGGGCGGCATCGGAACCTGCGGCCAAACCGGCCAGCAGAAAAAGAAAAAGGGTCAAAGCCGTGAGGTTCCGCATGGCGCACATTTAAGCCGGCGGCGGTTCCCGAAGGCAAAGCGAAAGTGTCATTTGACCGACGAAAATCACAGTGGACTTTCCCGGCTGATTGGCTAGATTTCCCGAGCTTATGAAATCCGACACGACCACAACCGTCCTGAATTTTATTCTCGCCGTGCTGGTGATCCTCGGGGTGGTCTTCGCCCTGTTGAGCATGACGCGCGCCCGCGAGTTCAAGATGTTGAGCACGAACGCCACGCTGGCCAACAACCAGCTCATGCGCGCGCAGGGGCTGGCGAACGATACCGCCGCCTACAACGCCTCGGCCAAAAGCCCGGAGCTGGCCCGCCTCCTCCAATCCATCCAACCCAAAACCGCCGCCAAGTAATATGAGCACCGACATGAATTCCGAAATTGACGCGCTGAAACGCCAGATGTTCTCGCTGCTGCTGGCGCTCATCGTCGTGAGCGGCACGGTGACGGTTTACTTTTACCGGCAGGCCAGCGTCGCGGGCAAGGACATTGATGCCATCCGCCCGCAGGCCACGCAGATCATCGGCGCGTTCAACCAGAATCAGGCTTTGATGAACAGCTTCATCAGCCAGTTGGTGGAATACGGCAAGGCGCATCCCGACTTCCGTCCGGTGCTGCTGAAATACGGCATCGTCCCGACCGGCACCGCGCCGGTGGCTCCCTCCGCCGCCCCGAAGAAGTGATTCACTTCGCGAGTTTCCCGCCGCAGTGCGGACAGTAGTTCGCCTGCGGCGGATTTTTTTGCCCGCAACCGGCGCACACGATGCGCGCGGCCTTGTTTTTCCGGTGGATCATCAGGTTGCGGATGTAGGGAATCCAGGTGAACGCGTAGGCGAAGATGAAGACGGAATCCTGCTGGTGCAGCGAATAGCTCAACAGCGTGACCGAGCCGATGAGGCTCAACCACCAGAACGCCTGCGGCACGACAACCTGCTTCTTTTTTTCCGTGGCATACCACTGGACGAAAAAGCGCGAGAAGAAGACGGCGTTGCCGAGCCAGCCAATGATTTTCCAGACGCTCCAGTCAATGCCGAGCAGCTTGCCGTCGTGCCAGACGAGGTGGTTGATGAATTCCATCCGTAAATTAAGCCGCAACGGCGCGGCGCTGACAAATCATTTTGCCGCGTCCGATTTGACGGGGTGCATCTGGACACTGTCCTTACTCCCTCTCCCCGCCCAAGCGGGGAGAGAATTCCCCCAACCGAAATAGTTCGCGCTTTGAACCCCTGAACCACCCGGCGCATTCCAACGGCTTGACGCCGGGAGCGTTTCTCCCTCTCCGCGTCGGCGGAGTCTGCGGAGCCGATGGGGAGAGGGCCGGGGTGAGGTGCTCCCCAGTGTCAAGATGCGTCCGACTTGAGGTAAACCGTCTGGCTGGGGAAGGCGAATTCGATCTTCTCCGCGTCAAAGCGCGCCTTGATCTGCAAATTCAATTCCTGCATCTCGGCGAAATGCTGCTTGGCATCCGTGCCGTTCCAGACATGGACGACAAAGATGTTCAGCGCCGAGTCGGCGAACTTGTTGAAGCTGATGAGCAAATCGGCCGTGCGCGGATTCGTACGAAAGATTTCTTCGAGCAATGCCGTCGCGCGTTTCACCTTTTCCGCCGGCGTGTCGTAGGTCAGGCCGAAATTCATT
>CAYUGC010000062.1:0-17996 GCA_964444085.1 uncultured Bifidobacteriaceae bacterium
GCGGTCGGCTACGTCTGGCAGAAGAGTGAGATTGGCCGGCTCGGCCAGCAGATCTGCCAGCGCGAAACAAAGCTCGCGCAGTTGCAGAATGACAACAAGCGGCTCGCCGACCAGATTTCGATTTTGCATTCGCCGGTGATGATTGACCGTCGCGCGAAGGATCTGAATCTCGGCCTCGCGCCGGCGACGCCGATGCAGGTCGTGCGGCTGACGGAAACGCCGGTCGCGTCGGAGAATAACGGTTCGCGCCAGTTCGCCCAGCGGCCGGCGACCGAACTCACGCCGTAAGAAAAAGATAATTTTGGCCGCCGCTCGTGACGCCGTTGGTTGAGGAACCGATCGCCACGGGCGGCTGGCCTGTTTTTAGACCAAATAATCATCGTCTCCTCATCAATCGAGGACGAGGTGGGTGACGAGAATGAGGATGAAATTGTAGAATGAACAACAAGACGCAAATCTTCCGCGCCCGCCTGCTCCTCGCATTTCTGGGGCTGGCGTTCGCGGGGCTGGGCTACCGGCTCGTGGATTTGCAGGTGTTGCGCCACGACGAGCTCAGCGCCAAGGCCGAGCAGAACACGCAGCACGAATACTGGCAGGCACCGCGTCGTGGCGACATTCTCGATGTCAATGGCAACATCCTCGCCACGAGCGTGCCGGTGAAAACCATTTGCGCCGACCCGTCGCTCATCGGCACTTTTCAGCCGCTGGTCGCGCACGCCATCGCGCCGCTGCTCCAGCTTAACGAAATTGACCTTGCGCAAAAACTCACGCCGCGCCTCGCGCGCAACGCGAAGGGTGAAATCGTCACGAACAACTTTCATTATGTTCGGCTGGCTAAAAATATTTCCGACGACACCTGGCGGCAGATCACGGCGGCGATGACGAATCTGCCGTTCGGCGTGGACGAAAAGAAATTACCGCGCGCGCAAAGGGAATTCGTCCGCAACCTCCGCGAGCACGCGATTTTTTCGGAGCCCGACCAGATGCGCGTCTATCCGAACGGTTCGCTGGCGTCGCAGGTCGTCGGTTTTCCGGCGACGGAAGAAACGAAAACCAGCGGCTATATTGTTTCGCAGATCGTCGGGCGCGACGGCGCCGAGTTAGCGATGCAGAAGCAGTTGAGCGGTGTCGCCGGCTGGAAAGTCACCGAGACCGACAGCGCCAAGCATGAGCTGGTGGCGTTGCGCGACGAGGACGTGCATCCGCGCGATGGCTTGAACGTTGTGCTGACGATTGATTCGGTGGTGCAGCACATTGTCGAGACGGCGCTGGCCGATGCGTTGCAAAAGCACATGCCGCGCAGCATCACCGGCATCGTCATGCGCCCGAAGACCGGCGAGATTTTGGCGATGGCGTCGCTGCCGAATTACGATCCGAACCAGCCGAACACCATCACGCCGGAAACCCGCAACCGCGTGCTGACGGATGTCATGGAACCCGGCTCGACGTTCAAAATTGTCGTCGTCTCCGGCGCGTTGAACAACAGCGTGGTCAGCCTGAATACGCCGGTTTTTTGCGAGAATGGGCATTTTGCCTTTGCCGGCCGTGTGCTGCATGACCACGAGAGCCTTGGCAGCGAAACGGTGAAAAGCGTCATCACGAAATCGTCCAACATCGGCGCGGCGAAAATCGGCATCCAGCTCGGCGCGGACAACCTGCACGATTACGCGTGGAACTACGGCTTCGGCCAGCGCAGCGGCATTCCGCTGCCGGGCGAGGCGCGCGGGTTTTTGTATCCGGTGAAAGACTGGAGCAAGGTTTCCATCGCGCAGATTCCGATGGGCCACGGCGTCGCAGTCACGCGGTTGCAGATGCTTTACGCGATGGCGGCGATTGCCAACCACGGTTGCCTGATGCGCCCGATGATCGTGAAGCAATTGCAGGAACGCGATGGCAGCATTGTCCAACGCTATGCGCTGGAGCGCGTGCGTCAGGTCATCGGCGAAAAGGCTGACTTGGACATAATCGAGGCGCTGAAAACCGTGCCGACGAAAGAGGGCACCGCGCCGGACGCGGCGCTGAAAAATTATGTCGTCGCCGGCAAGACCGGCACGGCGCAGAAGGCGGAGAACGGCGCCTACGCTCCAGGCAAATACTTCTCGTCATTCATCGGCTTTTTCCCGGCGGACAATCCGGAGCTGTGCATTTCCGTGGTGATGGACGAGCCGAAGGAGGGTTATTACGGCGGCAAAGTCTGCGGCCCGGTATTCCGCGACATCGCCGAGCGCTGCGCCAGTTATTTGAACATCCCGCCCGATCCGAAGCTGATGACGAACGCGGCATCCGCGCTCGTCGTGGAAAACGGTTCGCGCAAACTTTGATTATTATGAACGAATCTCGTCCGCAATTTTTTGGAATGCTGGCCGGCCTGTTTCTGGCCGCCGGCCTGGTGTTCTCCGCGATGCTCGGCACGAGCGCGTGGGTGAAGATCAAAAACTCACAGTTCATCACCGTCAAAGGCTCGGTGCAGAAAAATATCGAGTCCGACCTCGCCATCTGGTCCGGCGGCTTTCAGATCGAAGGCGAAACGCTGCTGGACGCGCAGCACAAGATTCAGGCGAACCGCGTGCTGGTGGCGAAATTTCTCGGCGACGCCGGCGTGACGAATTTTAATTTTTCGCCCATCAGCATTGAGGAATTGAAGGCTACGAAAAAATCCGCCGACGGCTTTGTGGCGCAACGCGCCGCCGGATTCCATTTGAACCAGGGCGTTTCGGTGGAATCCGCCGACGTGGACCGGCTCGACAAGCTCGACACCACGCCGCTCGTCGAGCAGGGCGTGATTTTCACCGTGTCGCCGCCGCAGTTCATCTACACCAAATCCGGCGAGACCAAGATCGAGATGCTCGCCGACGCGACGAAGGACGCCCGTGCCCGCGCCGAACAGATCGCCACGCAGGGGGGCCGCAGCATCGCGCGGCTGCATGATGCGGATCAGGGCATTTTTCAGATTACGCCGCTGCACAGCGTCGCGACGAGCTGGCAGGGCGAGAGCGACACCAGCTCGCGCCAGAAGACCATCACGGCGGTGGTGACGGCGACCTTTTTGCTGAAATAATTTTGTGGAAACACGCTCGTTGAAATTTATGGCCGAAGCCTGTGGTGCCGAAATCATCGGCGGCGCGGCGGATGTGGAAGTGAAGGCCGTCTGCACCGATTCGCGGCTGGCGAAGGCGGGCGATCTGTTCTTTGCCATCAAGGGCGACAAGTTTGACGGCCACAATTTTGCCGCCGAAGTCGCGGTGAAAGGTGTCGCGGCCATCGTCGTCGAGAGTAAAAAGGTGCCGACGTTCGTGCTGAATTGTCCGCTGCTCACGGTGAAGGATGTCCGCGCGGCGCTGGGCAAATTGGCGGCGGCTCACCGGCGCGAATTTGCTTTGCCAGTCATTGCGGTCGGCGGTTCGAACGGCAAGACGACGGTGAAGGAACTGCTCGCGTCCGTGTTGCGGCAGAAATTTCCGACGCTGGCGAGCGAGGCGAGTTTCAACAACGACATCGGCGTGCCGATGACCTTGCTGCGGCTGGAAACATTCCATCAGGCGGCGGTGCTGGAAGCCGGTACGAACCATCCCGGCGAACTCGCACCGCTGTTGAAGATGATCGCGCCGAAAATCGGCGTCATCACCAGCATCGGGCGCGAGCATCTGGAATTTTTCGGCGATGTGGCAGGCGTGGCGCAGGAAGAAGGCTGGCTCGCGGAACTGTTACCAGCGGATGGAAAATTATTTTTGAACGGCGACAGCGAATGGTCGGACAAGATTGCGGCGCGGACGAAGGCGCAGGTTGTGCGCGTCGGTTTTGGCGAAAAGAACGACTGGTGCGCGAAGAAAGTCCGCCTTGATAAAAATGGCGTGACGTTTCAAGTGGTGGCAGAGGCGTCTCGCCTGTGTGTTTCTGAAGATGTCGGCAGCCCGAATGAACTCACAGGCGGGACGCCTGTGCCACTAGCGAAGTTCGCCGGCGAGTATCGCGTGAATTTGCTGGGCAAACATCAGGCGGTGAATTCACTCTTGGCGATTGCGGTGGGCGCGGAACTGGGTTTGACGCGCGAGCAGATTTTGCGCGGCCTGGCCGAATGCCAGCCGGCGAAAATGCGGCTGAATTTCTGGGAAGCCAACGGCGTGCGCGTGCTGGACGACAGTTACAATGCCAACGCGGATTCGACCATCGCGGCCCTGGAAACGCTGTGCGGCCTACCATTGCAGGGCCGGCGCGTGGCGGTGCTCGGCGACATGGCGGAACTCGGCGCGCACAGCGCGGCGGCGCACGCCGAAGTCGGCCGGCGCGCGGCGGAGCTGGAGGTCGGGCAGTTGTTTGCGGTCGGGAAAATGGCGGTGGTCACAGCGCAAGCGGCGCGTGACGCGGGGCTGATGCGTGTATTTGAATTTGCGGAGGTCGAGGCGGCGATGAACGTGGTGCGGAGTTTTTTGAAGCCGGGCGACGTGGTGTTGTTGAAGGCGTCGCGCGCGGCCAAGCTGGAACAGATTGCGGAAATGTTGAAGGCGGGAAAATAAATCAAGATGCTTTACCTTTTAAGCCAGCACATTTTGGACTGGGCGCATGGCTCCGAATGGGAGTCGCGGCTGGCGTTTCTGCGCCTGTTCAAATACATCACGGTGCGCAGCGCCGGCGCGGCAATCACTTCGCTCGTGCTGTGTTGGTGGCTCGGGCCGGGCGTCATCCGCTGGCTGAAGGCGCAGCGGTTCGGTCAGGAATACGCGGACAAGGCGCAGGAGGCGGGTGTGAAGCACGTCGTGGATAAAAAAGGCACGCCAACGATGGGCGGAATTTTAATCGTCCTTTCGCTCGTGCTTTCGACGATGTTGTGGGCGCAGTGGAACGCACAGGTGGAACTGACGATGCTGTCGGTGCTGGTGCTGGCCGGGCTGGGCTTTTACGACGACTACGCGAAAATTTTGAAGCAGTCCGGAGGCGGCACGCCGCCGCGCGTGAAGCTGATCACGCAATTTGCGCTGGCGATTTTCGTGGGAATTTATCTGTGGAATTTGCCGGCGAAAAGCGAACTACATCTGCTCGGCGTGAAAAGCGTCTGGCACAGCAACCTGGTCTCGACGCTGATGCTGCCCTTTTACAAATACCCGCTGCACATCGGCGCGGTCGCCGGCGTGATCATCGTGGCGCTCGCCATTGTCGGCAGCTCGAACGCGGTGAATTTGACGGATGGTCTCGACGGTCTGGCGACCGGTTGCACGCTGATTGTCGGGTTTGTGTTTCTGTTTTTCACCTATCTCGCCGGCAACATCAAGACGGCGGCGTATCTGCAAATTCCGTATGTTGCCGGCGCGGGCGAACTGACGGTTTTTTGCGCGGCGCTGCTCGGTGCGGGGCTGGGATTTTTGTGGTTCAATTGCCATCCCGCGCAGGTGTTCATGGGCGATACCGGCTCTTTGGCGCTCGGCGGCGCGTTTGGCATCGTGGCGGTGCTGATACATCAGCCGTTCGTGCTGGTCATCGCCGGCGGCGTGTTTGTGGCGGAAGCGGTGTCGGTGATTTTGCAGAAGGGCTGGTTCAAGTTCACGCGCATCCGCACGGGGACCGGCCAAAGGATTTTTCTGATGGCGCCATTGCACCATCATTTTCAGAAAAAGGGCTGGCACGAATCACAGGTGGTGATGCGATTTTTCATTTTGTGCGTGCTGTGCGCGGTGGTCGCGCTGGCGACGCTGAAACTCCGGTGAGATGAAAACTTTGAACCGGCAAAAAAACGTTGCGAATCCGCGCTTTGTTGCTTGCGGAAACGGCGCGCGGTTGCTAACAATTTCCGTCAGAGCGGCAGGGCGCGTGCCGGTCAGCAAGAGTGTTTCACCAGTTCATCTTTCTGCCGGTCATTATTTCCACGGTGAATTGTCGTCCGGCTCCCAAAACAAAAGCGTAAATTTAACGCGTTGCGAAATTTTTCGAGGGAAAGTTCCGCCGCGCCAAACTCAAAAATAAAACCACCTCGAACCATAACGCCATCGCACCAAATCTTATGAACAATCCGAATCCATTCGTCCCGAAAGGCTCGCTGCTCGAACAACAAAGCGCTCGCCGCTCCCGCCTCAAGCTCGCGGTATTTTGCGTGCTCGCGGTGAGCGTCACCGGCCTCGTCGCCATGCTCATTCAGGGCTGCAAGCGCGAGAAGCCGTCGGATGAAACTATGACCCCGCCGTCGCTCGACACGAACAGTATCGCAATGGACACGAACTCGCTGGCGAATTCCGTTTCCAATCCGCCGGTCATGGTGCCGCCTGCGCCGACGAATCCGCCGGTGGTGATTCCGCCGGTCGCGCCGGTTGAGCCGCTGGTGTCCACCGCTGGTGGTTCCGAATACGTCGTCGTCAAAGGCGATTCACTCGCCAAGATTGCCAAGAAGAACGGCGTCTCGACCAAGGCGCTTCAAGCCGCAAACCCCGGCGTGGTGCCGACGAAATTGAAAGTCGGCCAAAAGCTGACGATTCCCGCCGGTGGCAAAGCCTCGGCTGACACGGTGGCTCCTGCTGCTGCCGTTAGTGGCGACACGGGCGGCGCGACTTACACGGTCAAGTCCGGCGACACGCTCACCAAGATTGCCAAGGCGCACGGCACGACCGCCAAGGCGCTTCAGGCTGCAAACGGTCTGACCACGACCAAGATCAAGGTCGGCCAGAAATTGAAAATTCCGTCGAAGGCCGAGGTCGCTGCGCCGGCTGCGCCCGCGCCGGTGGCGGACAGCATGCCCGCGCCCGCGCTGCCGCCGATTTCCACTCCGGCGGCCCCGGCTCCGTCGCCCGTGCATTAAGCGCGCGCGACCGCGGCTGGATTTTTGACCCGTTGAATTGACCCGTTGAAATGAAAGTCGCCGTCACCACTCTCGCCATTTGCATCACCAGCCTCCTCGCGTTGGGGCTGGTGATGCTTTATAGCGCCAGCATGGTGATGGTGGACAAGCACACCCATTCCGAGGTCGGCGCGCGGATGCTGCAAATGCAGGTGGTTTGGTGCGTTCTTGGATTCATCGCCTGCATGACCCTGGCATCGCTGGACTACGCGATTCTAAAGCGCTTTGTCTGGCCGGTCTTTATCGGTGCCTTGTTTTTGGCGGCACTGGTTTTTATCCCGCACGTTGGCATCAGCCTCAACGGCGCACATCGTTGGATTTTAATTAAACACACCGGTATCACCTTTCAACCTTCTGAATTCGTCAAAGTCGCACTCATCATCATGCTCGCCTGGTATTGCGACCGTTCGCAGCGGAAGATGAACACCATCGTGCGCGGCATCCTCGTTCCCGGACTCATCATCGCATCGGCGCTCGGCTTGGTTTTCATTGAACCCGACCGCGGCACGACCATCCTGCTCGCGGCGGTCGGTGGCACGATGTTGATGCTGGCGGGCGTCCGCTGGCTGCACGTCATTCCGCCGGTGCTGGCGGCGGGCGGGGCGCTGGCCTATTCACTGATGCACGACTCGATGCGCAGCAACCGGATTTCCGCCTGGCTGCATCCCGATGCGCACGCCAGCGGCGCGGCCTGGCAGGCGGAACAGGCCAAAATCGCCATTGGTTCCGGTGGTTTTACGGGGCTTGGCCTCGGCGACGGTCTGCAAAAACACGGTTTCGTTTCCGAAATCCAGAGTGACTTCATATTCGCCAACATCGGCGAGGAACTCGGTCTGGTTGCCACGCTGCTGGTCATCTTGGGTTTTTTCATCATCGTGGTCTGCGGCCTGTATATCGCGTTCCGTGCGCGCGACCAGTTCGGCTGCCTGCTCGCGGTGGGTGTGACGTCGCTCGTCGGTTTTCAAGCCATCATCAACATCGGGGTCGTCACCAGCGTTTTGCCCAACAAGGGACTCGCGCTGCCGTTCATCAGCGCTGGCGGCTCCAGCCTGCTCGCCATGCTGACGTGCGTCGGCATTTTGTTCAGCGTCGCGCGGCAGGCGAGTTCTTCTACGCCGAAAGTTTCCGTCTCCGACTTTGTCTCCAAGTCAAACGATAATCCCTTTGCCGCCAAGGCAACATGAATACTTCTCCGCAAAAGCCCCTGGTCGCCATCGCGTGTGGCGGCACGGGCGGACACCTCTTTCCCGGCCTCGCCGTCGCGGGTGAATTGCAGAAGCGCGGCTGCGACGTCGCCGTGCTCATCTCGCCGAAGGACGTGGACCAACAGGCCGTGAAAACCGCGACTGGCGTGACGATTCACACACTGCCCGCCATCGGATTGCAGGGGAAAAATTACCTGCCGTTCCTCGCCAGCTTTGGCAAGTCGCTGTTCATCGCGTGGAAAATATTTCATCGTCGCCGGCCCGACGCCGTGTTGGCGATGGGCGGATTCACCAGCGCGCCGCCGGTTTTCGCCGGCAAGGATCTCGGCGCAAAAACTTTCCTGCACGAATCGAACACCATTCCCGGAAAATCGAACCGCTTTCTTTCCCGCTTTGTGGACGCTTCGTTCATTGGCTTTCCCGAAGCCGCTGCCCGGTTGAAAACCAAAAAGACCAGCGTCACCGGCACGCCGGTGCGCCCGCAGTTTTCGCCGGCATCCAGCATCCAGCATCCAGCATCCAGTTGCCGGATCAAACTCGGTTTGAATTCCGAACTTCCAACCGTCCTCGTCGTCGGCGGTAGCCAGGGCGCGCGCGGATTGAACGACTTGGTCTTGTCCGCGCTGCCGCTGCTGGCAGGAAAAGACTGGCAATGGCTGCATCTCACCGGCGCGAACGATTTTGAAAAAGTCCAAGCCGCCTACGCCAAGCTGGGTTTAAAAGCGGTTGTGAAACCGTTCCTCGCGGAAATGGATTTGGCGCTCGGTGCCGCCACCGCCTGCGTCAGCCGTGCTGGCGCGTCATCATTGGCTGAAATGTCTGCCATGCGTTTGCCATCCGTGCTCGTGCCGTTGCCCACGGCGGCGGAAAACCACCAGTTTTTCAACGCCGCCGCCTTCGAGAATACCGGCGCGGCCAAATTGCTCGACCAGAAAAATTCCCCGCCGGAAAAAGTGGCGGCGGCCATTTCTGAACTGGTCGAGAATGTGGCGACGCGTTCGCAGATCCAAACCGCGTTGGCGCAGTGGCACGCGCCGAATGCCGCCGCGGAAATCGCAGAACATATTTTGAAAGCCATCGGCCGGGAAATTCCTGCTGAAACGAAAGTGGTTTCCGGTGGCAAGCTGGAAAAGGTCGTGGTATGACCGAGATCGAAAGGCCAGCCATCGCCGATGAACTTGCCGCGCTCGTTTCATCCGCGACCGTCATCCGGCGCGACGATCCGCTGGCCAGACACACCACGCTCCGCGTCGGCGGCCCGGCGGATGTTTACGTTGAGCCGGTAAATGAAGCTGATTTGGCGGCGGTTTTGAAACTTTGCGGCGTTCGCGGCCTGCAACTTTTCATTCTCGGTCGCGGCTCGAATTTGATCGTCCGCGACGGCGGTTTTCGTGGCGTAATGATTTGCCTGTCGGCACCGGAATTTTCGCGGGTTGAAATTGAAGCCCCGCGCCTCCGTGCCGGCGCGGGCGCGAAGTCCAAGGAATTGGCGGTGGCGGCGAAGCGCGCCAGCTTGAGCGGCGTGGAATTTTTGGAAGGCATTCCCGGCAGCATCGGCGGCGCGCTGCGCATGAACGCCGGTGCAATGGGTGGCGAGACGTTCAACGCCGTCGAGTCGGTTCGCGTGATGGATTTTGCCGGCAATATCCGCGAGCTGACCCCGTCGGAAATGTCCGTGAGCTACCGCAGTTGCGCGGCGCTGAAAAATCACGTCGCCTTGGGCGCGGTTTTCCGCTGCGCGCCGGCATCGCGCGAGGAAATCGAGGCGCGGATGAAGGCGTTCAGCGAAAAACGATGGAGTTCGCAGCCCGCCGCGCCGAGCGCCGGCTGCATGTTTAAGAATCCGGCCGCGATCCCGGCGGGCCGGCTGATTGACGAACTCGGCCTGAAAGGCACGAAAATCGGCGGCGCGCGGGTGTCGCTGGAGCATGGCAATTTTCTGGTGAACGACGGCAACGCGACGGCGAAAGACGTGCTGGATTTGATCGGATTATTGCAGGCAAAGGCACAGGCGGAACGGGGGGTTGAATTGTCACCGGAAGTCGAGATTTTGGGCGAAGATTAATTGACAACCAAAATGGTTCCTTTATGGTTCCGAAATGATTACGCTCACGCTTAAAGGTATTCCCAAAGCGACGCACCGCGAGTTAAAAAAGCGCGCGGCGGTTAATCGGCGCAGCCTGAACAACGAGATCATTTTTACGTTGGAAACATTGCTTGGCAGCGCGCGGCGAGAGGCCGTTCAGCTTCCGCAATTTCGCAAGTCGGTTAAAAAAACTGCACGTCGGAAATGAGCCAGAAATTGAACATCACCGTGATGCTGGGCGGGCCGAGCGCGGAGCGCGAAGTCTCGCTGCGCTCCGGCGCGGCGGTGGCCAAGGCGCTGCGTTCGCTCGGCCATGAAGTTACCGAACTGGATCCGCGCGGACTGAGCTGGAATCTGCCGGCGGGAACGGACGTGGTGTTTCTGGCATTGCACGGAACCTACGGCGAAGACGGCACGGTGCAAAAGCAATTGGAACAGCTCGGCGTGCCCTACACAGGTTGCGACGCGGAGGCGAGCCGCATCGCGTTCGACAAGGTGCTGACGAAGCAAAGCTGCATCCAGTCGGGCGTGCCGACGCCGAAATTTGTGACGGTGCATTCGGCGGCGGAAGTTTTTCCAACCAATTTTTCCGTGCCGCTGGTGGTGAAACCGTCGCGGCAGGGTTCGAGCGTCGGACTGGAATTTGTCGAGCGTGTCGAGGACTGGCCGGCGGCGCTGGCGTCGGCGCTGAAATTTGACTCGGAAGTTTTGGTTGAGGAAAAAATCATCGGGCGCGAGACGACGGTCGGCATTCTGGACGGCAAGGCATTGTCGGTGGTCGAGGTGCGCCCGAAATCCGGCAGTTACGATTACACAAACAAATACACGGCCGGCAACACCGAGTATTTCTGTCCGGCGGATTTTGACGCGGCGACGACGAAGCGCATCCAGGCCACCGCGCTTGGCGCATTCAAGGCCGTCGGCGGTCGCGATTACGCTCGCGTGGACGTGATGGTGCGCGCGGACGGCTCTCCGGTGGTGCTGGAAGTGAACACGCTGCCAGGGATGACCGAGACGAGCCTGTTGCCGAAAGCCGCCGCCGCCGCCGGCATTATTTTTGCCGAACTCTGCCAGCGGATGGTGGATTTGGCATTGAAACGTGCGGCTGCTGTTCGCGAAGCCAAAGACCAGGAGACAGCGGCTGTTATATCAACCGTGAATTCGGTGCTGCACTAAAATGTGGTTTAAGCGCGAACAAAACAAGAACCGCCGCCTTCACCGGCATAACGTGCTGGACGTGAAGCTGCGTTCCGACCAGGTGCGCGCGAACCGCGCGCGGCTGGGCCTATTTTTGTTCCTCGTCACCGCGGGGCCATTTTTCGGCCTGTATTTGCTCTGGCGCGTTGGCGAAGTGGCGCTGAACACCTTCGTTTACGAGAACAATGATTTTGCCATCCAGCAGGTTGACATCAAGACCGATGGCGTCATCGCGCCGGATCAATTGCGCCGCTGGACGATGGTCAAGCCGGGCGCAAATTTGATCGCGCTCGACCTGATGACAGTGAAGCGGAACTTGGAGTTGCAGCCGCTGATTGATTCTGTCTCCGTTGAAAAGGTGTTGCCACACACGCTGAAGATTCGTGTCATGGAGCGCGATCCAATTGCTCAATTCAATATTCCGAGAGTGGATGGAGCCAATGGCATCGCCGTTTCCGTTTTTCTGATTGATGCCGACGGTGTGGTGATGCTGCCTTTGGATTCCAGATTAAGCGTGGTGCCGCTGGCGCAGATGAAGGCGGATTTGCCGGTGATCACCGGGATGAACGCGTTTCAGTTGCAGCCGGGCCGGCGCGTGGAATTGCCGGCGGTGCAGTCGGCGCTGAAATTGATCGCGGCGTTTGCCAGTTCGCCGATGGCGGGCTTGGTGGACTTGCGGCGCGTGGATGTTTCCGCGCCGGGTGTGCTGGTGGCAACGACCGGGCAGGGCAGCCAGATCACCTTTG
The DNA here is from genome assembly GCA_964444085.1 of uncultured Bifidobacteriaceae bacterium. Lineage (GTDB taxonomy): Bacteria > Verrucomicrobiota > Verrucomicrobiia > Limisphaerales > UBA11358 > UBA11358. The sequence goes on from CAYUGC010000062.1 coordinate 12,055, forward strand.
CGCCCGACAATGTGGAGCAGCAGTTGCGGCGCTGGCGCGGCATTTACGATTACGGCAAGCAGGCGAACAAGGGCGACATCGCCTCGTTGGATTTGGCCGTGGGCAACAATGTCCCCGTCCGCTGGATGCTGGCGAGTGCCGCGCCGACGGGCGTGACGCCCAAGGCGGTGAAACCCCCAAAGAACCGGAGGAAAAATGTTTGACGATGGCAATATCATAGCCGGCCTCGAGATCGGCACGTCCAAAATCTGCGTCGTGGTCGGCGAGCTGACTACCGACGGCGGCCTGAACATCATCGGCCTCGGCCAGTCGCCGTCGCAAGGCGTGCGCAAGGGCGAGATCACCGACCCGCAAAAGGTCGAGGAAAACCTCCGCACCGCGATGTTTGAGGCTGAGCAGATGGCCGATGTGGAGATCCGCAGCGTCTATCTTGGCGTGAGCGGCAGCCACATCCGCGGCTTCAACAACCGCGGCGTGCATCCGGTTGTTTCCGCCGACCGCGAGATTTCCCCTGACGATGTGGACGACGTTTTGAAAAACGCCAAGGCCATCAACCTGCCCGCCGAAAACACCGTCATCCACGCCGTGCGGCAGCATTTCTTCATTGATGGCCAGGACGGCGTGACGAATCCCGTCGGCATGCTCGGCGCGCGGCTGGAGGTGGACATGCACGTCATCCACGGTCACGCGAATCGCCTCCAAAACGCCATCCGCCTCGTCAAGGCGACTTCGCTGGAGGTGGAGGAAATTGTTTTCACCGGCCTCGCCTCGTCGCTCGCGCTGCTCACCAACGAGCAGAAGGAACTCGGCGCGCTCGTCGTTGACATTGGCGGCGGCACCACGGAATACGTCGTGTTCAGCGACGGCGTCATCCGGCACAGCGGCGTGATTGCCGTTGGTGGCGACCATGTTTCCAACGACCTTGCCTACGGCCTGAAAGTGCCGTTGAGCCGCGCGGAAAAATTGAAGCGGGAACACGGCTCCGCGCTCATCAAGGACGAGGCCAAGGGCCAGAGCATCAGCATCACCAACGAACTCGGCCTCGAACTCAAGCGCCTGAACCTCGACCATCTCCAGCGCATCATGTCGCTGCGCCTCGAGGAGATTTTGCAGCTCATCGCGCAGGATTTGGAGAGCAATGGCCTGACCGATTATCTCCGCGCCGGCGTTTTCCTGAGCGGCGGCAGTTCGCGCGCGCCGGGCATTGTGGCGCTCGCCGAAAATGTTTTCCAGATGAACGTCGCGGCCGGCCACGCCAGCGCCATCAGCGGCCTGACCACCGCGCTGGACCAGCCGGAATTCGCCACCGCCATCGGCTTGGTGAAATATGGTTCGCTCAAGAGCCGCAGGCACGGCGGCGGCAAATCGCTCATTCCGCAAGGCCTCAAAAATGTCATGGGCAAATTCAAAATCCTTTCGCGCTGAACCACCATGAATGCTCCCGAACAAGAAAATCCTCTGGTCGTCGGCTCGGAAACCCTCACGCTGCCGGCGGTCAAAATCATCGGCGTGGGCAATGCCGGTGACGCCCTGCTCGGCGCGCTCCAGACGCCGGAATTCGCCGGCGCGCAGTTTCTCAGTGTGAACACCGACGCCAACGCGCTCGCCGCGTCCGCCGCGACGGTGAAGATCAATCTCGAAAGCAAGCTGCTGCGCGGCCTCGGTTCCGGCGGCGACCCCGACCGCGCCCGCGCGCTGGCCGAGGAACAGTTTTCCACGCTCCTGAACGCGTGCGAGGGGGCCAAGGTGGTTTTCCTGCTCGCCGGCCTCGGGGGCGGCGCGGGCAGCGGCATTGCGCCCGTGCTGGCCAAGGCCGCGCGCGAGGCCGGCGCGCTCGTGCTGGCGTTCGTCACGCTGCCGTTCGATCTGGAGGGCAACCGCCGCGAGGCGCAGGCCCAGGCCGCGCTGGCCCAGCTCCAGGCCGCCGCCGACGGCGTCATCTGCCTGCCGAGCCAGAGCGTGTTCAAGCTGATCGACGAAAACACCAGCCTCGTGGACACCTTCAAGTTCAGCGGCGGTTTCCTGCTCGAAGGCGTGCGCGGCGTGTGGCAGTTGCTCATGCGCCCCGGCCTGATCCAGGTTCACTTTGCGGATTTGTGCAACCTCCTGCGCGAACGCCATGCGGTGAACGCCTTTGCCTTTGTCGAGGCTGCCGGCGCAGGCCGCGCGCGTGAGGTGGTGGAAAAGATTTTGGCGCACCCGCTGCTGGACGAGGGCCGCGTGCTGGCGGAATCCGACGCCGTGCTGGTCAGCCTGGCCGCCGGCAAGGATTTGACCATGGCCGAGATCAATCGCGTGATGGAACAGGTCAGGCGCCAGTGCGCCCACGCGCAGATCATCATGGGCGCGGCGGTGGTGGCGGAACTGAAGGACAAGCTTACGGTCACCGTCATCGCGGCCAAGCAGGGGAGCCAGCCGGCTTCCGTTTCCGCCCTGGGACACGTGGTTCCGCGCACGGAAACGCACGGCCCGGCGCCGACGGTGATTGTTCATCGCACCGAACACCCGGCGCACCGGTCGGCCCCGCGTCCGCGCAAGGCGGGCAACAAGGCGGTGCAGGGGCAGTTGCCGTTGAGCATCATTTCCAAGGGGCGGTTCGACAAGAGCGAGCCGACGAAGCACAACGGCGAGGACCTGGACATCCCGACCTTCATCCGCCGCGGCGTGCCGCTGAACTGATTTCAACCGGCAAGCAACGGGATACCGAGTTCAGTCAGATAATCAATGGTTGAATCAGGCCACGGCGGCCGCGATCATTCGGGGTTATGCGGGCGAGATTTTAGACCGCTCGTTGCCGCTGGGGGCGCGGAAGTCGCTGAGCCGGCCTTTTTTCACGGTGCCGTCCGGCAGCTTCAACGCGATCTGCGGCGGCCAGCCGGCCTGGGCTTGGGTCACGCTGTCCACCACGCCCACGGCGTGCGACAGTTTGTGGACCATGATTTCGCCGAGAAAGCCTTCGCCGGTGGCGGGATTTTTAGATTTGCCCATGCGGCCAGTGTGGGGGGAAAGCCCGGCGCGTTCAATGTCCGAATCCGCAAGGACTATTTCTTCTTCCAGCCGGCGAGGACGTTGTTCGTGCCAAAGGTCAGCACCAGTTTGCTTTCGTAGTAGCTGGGGCTGGTCTGCATGACGCTCACGCCGGCAGGACCAGGATAAAAGCCGCCGCCCACCGACACCATGCCGGGCGAACTGTGGCGCGAAATCCATTCGGCGACGGTCTGGCCGTCGGTCAGCTTGGCGGTCTTGTCCGGCGGGCCGAGTTCCACCACGGCCTGGTCGTAGGTGAAGCCGCCCACGCGGGTGTTCCAGTCCACACGGTGCGTGGCGCAGCCGGCGAGCAGCAGCGCGGCGAGGAGCATTAAACCGGACGTAAATATGGGAGCTTTCATGTCGGCAAAATAATCCCCAATAGCGTAAATGCAATGGGTGATTTTTGCGGTGTCCGGATTTGGAGTGCGCGGGCATGACCGCGCTTGGGAACTGGGAGACATGTCTCCCAGTGGGAAAACGGCGACTTGTCGCCGCACTCCAAATTCGGACGCGGCGGGGCGATTGGAATTAAAGACCGGAGCGGAAGCATTTCACCGGTCGCCGGTGGTGAAGGCGGTGACAATGGGGCGATGGTCGGAGCCGACGCCCCAGTCAGGAATTTGCGGGACGTAAGTTTCCGCCGCGAGCCAGTGCGATTTCAATGCGGGGCTGAAGAGTAGATAATCAATGCGCGCATAGGTGTCGCTCTTGCTGTAATAATATGTCCAATTGACATTGCGCGGCTCGAGATAGGGCGGTTCGCCGGGCGCAGTGTCGCCGTTATGCTCGGCGGGGCGTGCATCAAACAGCATGGTTTTGCCGTGGCCGAGGACGGTCTTGACGGCGGGGGAATCGGGCGTGTCGTTGAAATCGCCGGCGACGAGGAGGTGCGCGGCGGGTTCGCGGGCGAGCCGTGCGTCGAGGAGGCTGCGCAGCACCTTCGCCTCGCCGAGGCGTTCCTCGGCTTCGTCGGCCTCGGCGGTGGTGAGGTGTGATTTCAAATGTGCGACGAAGAGCGTAAAAACGAAATTGGTCGCCGCCTGAGCCACCTGAATGTCCACCTCGGCGAAACCGCGTTTGACCTGAAAGCGTTTGCCGTCGAGGAGAAAAACTTCGTTCGTATGCGGCCGGCGTGCGACGATGGGCAATTTGCTCAGGACGGCAACGTGGATGTTGGTGTCGAAGCTCTGAACGTGTTCCCAGAACGGAAAATCGAGGCCGTTGTTTTTCAGCGCGTCGCGGAGTTCGAGGAGGGCATTGGTTGTGCCCACTTCCTCCAGCGCGACAACGTCGGGATTAAGGGCGCGGATGCTCTCGCGGACTTTGGCCTTGGCGGCGTCGGTCTTGATGTGCGGGCGCGAGACGGTCGGGGCGTCGAGGTAGTTTTCGAGGTTGTAGGTGGCGACGCGAACGGTGCCGGCGAAAGTGTTCAATCCGGCCAATGCCAGCAGGGCGACGGCGAGAAGGCGGTTCACGGCGGCAGGTTAATTCCGGCGGGCCGGGGACGAAAGCAAAACCCGAAAATAATTGAAAATTGTTTGAACGATTTTTACATCAGCCCGGTCTATTTAATCGATTGGATTGGGTTTGGGTTGAAGCGCCTGACTTTTAATGGGTTTTTAGTCAGGCGCTTTTTTTTGCCAAAATCCGCAAAGCTGCTACTTTCCCCCCATGTCTCAAACGGCCAAGAAGAAACCGTCCCCGTTGAAGCTCGACGACAAGCAGAGCGAACGCGACACGCGGGAGCTGCGCATCGACAAGGTCGGCGTGCGCGGGCTGCGCTTTCCCATCCAAGTGCGCGACCGGACGCGCCGGGTGCAGGATACGGTGGCGACACTGGGGATGTTCGTGGATTTGCCGAAGGAATTCAAAGGCACGCACATGAGCCGGTTCGTCGAGGTGCTCAACGCGCATGGCAATGTCATCCATGTCGAGAACATCAACACGATCCTGCACGAGCTTCAGAAAAAACTGCACTCGGCCACCTCGCACCTGGAGATCGAGTTTCCGTATTTCATGTCCAAGAAGTCGCCGGTGACGAAGAAGGAGAGCCTGATGGACTATGTCGCGCGCTTCGACGCGGCGGCGTGCGGGGCGGAGACGGATTTCGTGCTGACGGTGAAGGTCAACGTCACGACGCTCTGCCCGTGCTCGAAGGCGATCGCCCGATACGGCGCGCACAACCAGCGCGGCGAAGTGACGGTGGCGCTGCGTTCCAAGAAAAATGTCTGGATTGAGGAAGTCATCGAGATGATCGAGGCGTCGGCGAGCTCCGAGCTTTACGCGCTGCTCAAGCGGCAGGACGAAAAGGCCGTGACTGAGCGCGCCTACGAAAATCCGGTGTTCGTCGAGGACCTCGTGCGCAACGTTGCGCTCCGCCTGAATGCACATCCGCAAGTGACGTGGTATAAGGCCGAGGCGGAGAATTTCGAGAGCATCCACAACCACAATGCCTACGCGTGCATCGAGCGTTATCCCGAGGTGCGCATCAAGGTAAAACGTTGAAATACGGGCACCGCCGGCGAGGGCTTCAAGATAATCAAAAATTTTTATGGATTATTTGGCGCACTTTGCTACATTCCCGCCCCTTTGAAGCATTGGCCGAAGATTCGGCTGAAACCAATTTTGTTTGTGATCACGAAGAAAAAAGTTGTTAAGAAAGTCGCTCCGCGCGGCAAGTCCCAGTCTGTCGCCACGGCGGCGGCCATCCTCGGCCGTCCCGTCGCCAAGGCGGGCGCCCCCTTGGATTTCAAGAAAGTGAAGCCGGAATGGCTGGGGTTCTGCCAGAACCTGCTGGATTTGCGCGAGCAGCTCACCAAGCAGATGAACGGCCTGGCCGAGGAATCGGCGCAGGAACTGGCCGGCTACAGCCTGCACATGGCGGATTCCGGCACGGATAATTTTGACCGCGA
>CAYUGC010000063.1:0-17896 GCA_964444085.1 uncultured Bifidobacteriaceae bacterium
GCCAGCTCCGGCGATTACCTCCGCAACTTTGTTTTCAATGGCCGCCGCTACGGCCACATCCTCGACCCGCGCACCGGTTATCCCGCGCTCAACGATTGCCGCGCCGTGTCCATCATCGCGCCGAGCTGCACCATTGCCGGTTTGCTTTCCACCAGCGTTTGCATCCTGGGCGCGAAGGAAGGCTTGCAACTGGTCGAACTCCATCCCGGCGCCGCCGGAGCCGTCACCACCGAAACCACCCAACTCTATTCCCGCAAATTCCATGAATACATCCCTGCTTAAAAAATTCGCCGTGGCGGCGCTGCTCGCCGGAACTTTTTTCACCGCGCAAGCCGCGCTGAAAGTCGGCGACACGCTGCCCGACCTCGCCAGCTTCCAGCTCGACGGCAAGTTGCCCGACGCCTTGAAAGGCAAGGTCGTCGTTGTGGACTTCTGGGCGTCGTGGTGCCTGCCGTGCGCCAAGTCGTTCCCGGTGCTGGACGAACTCCAGAAAAAATACGGCGACAAGCTCGTCATCCTCGCCGTGAATGTGGACGAGAAGGCCGCGAACATGGATAAATTCCTTGCGAAGCACGCCGTCAGTTTCACCGTGGTGCGCGACGCGCAGCAGAAGCTCGTGGCGGTGGCGGAACCACAGACCATGCCGACGTCGTTCATCCTCGACGGCGAGGGCAAGGTGCGTTTTCTGCACAGCGGTTTCCACGGCGAGGACACGCGCAAGGAATACATCAGTGAAATTGAATCCCTTTTGAAATAATCCCATGAAAACCCAAGCCCTTTTTCTCTTGGCATCCGCCTTGCTTATGACCATCACCGGCTGCGCTAATGTCAAGCCCTGGCAGCGCGAGCATCTGGCCGACTACACCATGCGGGCCGACCGCGACCCCCTGGGCACTGCGCAGGTGGAACACATCTGGTTTTCGCGTGAGGAGGCCAACGGCGGACGCGGCGTGGGCGGCGGCGGCTGTGGCTGCAACTGAAGAAGCAGCATTTGAACAAAAAGATATTACGAAGCAACCAACCTTGACTGCGAAATGAAACGCCGACTGACCCAGACCTTACCGCTGCTGCTCGCTGCGCTGTTGCAACTCCTGCCGCTGTTGCGGAACATCGTCACCAATCCCGCCGTCGCCAACAGCTTCGCCTTCATCCTGCGCTGGGGCCTCGGCGCGGGCGCGGCGCTGGAATCGGTGAATGCGGTTTCGGGCGCCTCGGCGGTGTTTATTACGCCGACAAATTTCACCCTCACGGCCGGGAATTATTTCTCGAACAGCATTGTGTGTAGCCTGGTCGGAACCGGCAATCCGGCGGCAACCAGCGACGGTTTCTTCATCACCAACCTTCTTAACACCGCGCAGCACTCAGCATTTTTTGCAAACGGCCAGTCCACCACGAACGGCCTCCCGTCCGGCCTGACCTGCACCTGCATTTCACTTAACAATGCCAATTACATTTACGCGTCCGTGACCGGCTCCAACACCGTCGCGGGAACTTACAAATGTAGTTTCACCGCCTTCAGCCCCGGCAATGCGGCCATCGCCACGAACGTCTTTTTCACCATTATCGCCTCGTCCACACCGCCGGTCATTATGAACCAGCCCGTCGCCGCCGCTACCAACCTGATCGGCACGACCAACACGTTGTTCAGCGTCACGGCGGGCGGCTCGCCCGTGCCAGCTTGCCAGTGGTATTTCAACACCAATACCGCGCTGCTGAACCAGACGAACGCCGCGCTGACGTTGAACAACATCCAGTTGACCAACGCCGGCTATTACCGCTGCGCCATCACCAATTCCGCCGGTGGCACCAATTCCGCCAACGCCCTGCTCACGGTCTGGCAGCCGCCGATCATCACCAACCAGCCCGCCGGCACCACGATTGTCGCCGGCGGCACGGTGACGTTCAGCATCGCGGCCGGCGGCACGCCCGCGCCGGCTTGCCAGTGGAAATTCAACACCAACACCGTGCTCGCCGGCGCCACCAGCACCACGCTGTCGCTCGCCAACCTCCGCGCCAGTCAGGCGGGAACCTATTCTGTGACCGTCACCAACGCCGCCGGCGTGACAAACAGCTTCTGTGCCATGCTCACCGTCACCAATCCGCCGCCGCCCGTGCTGGTCAGCGGGATCAACGGCGGCAGCAGACAATTCAACTTCACGTTCACACCGGTTCCCGGCCTCACCAACACCGTGCTGACCAACGGCACGCTTGTCGGCGGCAACTGGGGTGTGTTCACGAACATTCCGCCGCAGTCCTCGGCCACGCCCGTCACGCTCGCCAGTCCGTCGGGCAGTGGAAACCTGTTCTACAAATTGATGGTCCAGCCCTGATTCACCATGACTTACCGCCTCCAAAAACCCGCCCTGTTGCTCGCCGCGCTGCTGCAATTGCTGCCGCTCGTGCGAAACTTTGTCGCCAATCCTGCCGTCGCCAACAGCTTCGCCTTCATCCTGCGCTGGGGCATCGGCGCGGGCGCGGCCTTGGAATCGGTGGACGCGGTTTCCGGCGCGACCTCGGTGTTCACCACGCCGACGTCGTTCAGCGGCACGGTGGGAAATACTTTCAGCAACAAGGTCACGGTTTCCATTGGCGGCGGCAATACGGCGGCCTCCAGCGATTATTTCCAAGTCGCGGGCGGCGGTGCCACTTCACCGACTGTCGGCAACAACCAGTCCACCACCGTCGGACTGCCGGCGGGACTCAAGTTCACTTCGTCGTGGGTCAACAACGCCTCCACCATCGGCGGCTACATTTCCGGCACGCCCACCACGGCGGGCAGCTATCCGATCACCGTGACCTGCGTCAGTCCCGGCAACGCCTCGCTCGGACAGGCCATCACCATCACCATCGGCGGCTCGACCGGGCCGACGGCACCGGCCATCACGACGGCACCCGCCGCCACCAGCGTGATTGCCGGCAAGACCGCCACGTTCACCGTCACCGCCAGCGGCACCGCGCCGCTCGGATATTTTTGGCTAAAAAACGGGACGGCGCTCGCGAACGGCGGTAATGTTTCCGGCGCGAACACCGCCACGATTGCCATCGCCAGCGTCGCCGCAACGGACGCGGGCAATTATTCCGTCACCGTCAGCAACGCCGCCGGCACCGTCACCAGTGCTGCCGTCGCGCTTACCGTCATTTTGCCGCCGGCCATCACCACGCAGCCGGTCGCGCAGACCCAGGCCGTTGGCGCGAGCGCGAATTTTTCCGTCGCCGCCACCGGCACCGTGCCGCTTGCCTACCAGTGGCTCAAGAACAGTGCAGCCGTCGTGAATGGGGCGAAATATTCCGGCGCAACTTCTACCGCGTTAACCGTCGCCGCGCTGGCCACGGCGGACGCGGGCAATTTCTCCGTCGTTATCACCAATCTTGCCGGCAGTGTGACCAGCTCGGTCGCGGCGCTCACGGTCGTTTCCGCGCCCAGCATCATCACGCCGCCCGCGAATGTCTCGGTCGTTTCCGGCGGCAGCGCCAGTTTCACCGTCACCGCCAGCGGCTCCACGCCGCTGACGTATCAGTGGCTCAAGGCCGGCAGCCTGCTTGCCAACGGAGCCAATGTTTCTGGTGCGACCACCGCGACGCTCACGATTTCCCCCGCGACGAGCGCGGACGCCGCCAGTTATTCCGTGATTGTCTCCAACGCGCTTGGCACCGCCACCAGCCCGGCGGCCACGCTGGCTGTGGCGGTTCCGCCGGCCATCGTCACGGCCCCGGCCAGCGCCACGGCGACCGCCGGTAATTCCGTCACGTTCACCGCCACCGCGAGCGGCACCGCGCCGCTGGCGTATCAATGGCTGAAAAACAGCGCCGCGATTGCTGGCGCAACATCCGCAACACTCACACTGAACAATGTTTCCGCCACGGACGCCGCGAACTATTCCGTGACCGTAACCAACGCCGTGGGCGGCGTTACCAGCGCCGCCGCCACGCTCACCGTTTTGGTTGCACCGGCCATCACGGCGCAGCCCGCCAGCGCGAGCATCGTCCAGGGCAACCCGGCTTCCTTCAGCGTCACCGCCACCGGAACCGCGCCGCTGACCTACCAGTGGTCGAAAAACGGCGCGCCAATTTCCGGTGCCAACACCAGCGTCCTTTCGTTCGCCGCCGTCACCACGAATGACGCTGCGAGCTACTCCGTCACGGTCACCAACATCGCCGGCACCATCGCGAGTTCCTCCGTGACGCTGGCGGTGCTGGTGCCGCCGACCATCATCACCCCGCCGGTCAACGCCACCGTGGTCGCCGGCAGCAACGCCACCTTCACCGTCGCCGCCACCGGCAGCGGGACACTGACTTACCAGTGGCTCAAGAACGGCGCGACGATTGCCGGGGCGACGTCCGCGACGCTTACGCTCAACAATGTTTCCGCCGCCGCCGCGGCGAATTATTCCGTCACCGTCGCCAACGCCACGGCCAGCGTCACCAGCGCCGCTGCCACGCTCACCGTGCTGGTCGCGCCGACCATCACGACGCAGCCTGTCAGCGCAAGCGTCGTCCAAGGCAACCCCGCTACTTTCACCGCCGCCGCAAGTGGCACCGCGCCGCTGATTTTCCAATGGCTGAAAAACGGCACGCCGGTTGCCGGGGCAAACTCCAACGTCCTTTCGCTCGCCGTCGTCACCACCAATGACGCCGCGAACTACTCCGTCGTGGTCACCAACACCGTCGGCAGCACCGCGAGTTCCTCCGCGACGCTGACGGTGCTGGTGCCACCGTCCATCGTCACCGCGCCCGCCGCCACCGCCGTCGTCGCGGGCGGTTCCGTGACGTTTAGCGTCACCGCCGCCGGTACCGCGCCGCTGACGTATCAATGGCTGAAAAACAACGCCGCCATTTCCGGCGCGACTTCCGCGACGCTCACGCTGAACAATGTTTCTGCCGCCGACGCCGTGAATTATTCCGTCACCGTGGCCAACGCCGCCGGCAGCGTCACCAGCGCTGCGGCGGCGCTGACCGTGAATCTGCCGCCGGCCATCACCGCGCAGCCGGCGAACCAGTTTGGCGCGCTCAACAGCACGATCAATCTCGCCGTGACCGCCAGCGGCACCGGGCCGTTGAATTATCGGTGGTTCAACGCCGCCGGTGCGCTCGTGGACGGTGGAAACGTTTCCGGCAGCGCCACCGCTACGCTCACCATCACCGCGCTGACGGCAAACGAAGTTGGCAATTATTATGTCGTGATCAGCAATGCTTTCGGTTCCGTCACCAGCGCGACGGTGTCCGTTTCCGTGAATGTTCCGCCGAGCATCAGCGGCCAGCCCGCGAGCCAGACGGTGACGGCGGGCGGCAGTGCAACTTTCTCCGTTACGGCTTCCGGCAGCAGCACGCTGGCGTATCAATGGTTTAAGAACGGAACTAAAATTGCCAACGCCACCGGCATTGTCGGCGCGACTTCCGCCACGCTTTCCCTCACCGGCGTCACGACGAGCAGCGCGGCCAGTTACACCGTTACCGTCACGAATCTTTACGGCAGCGTGACCAGCGCCGCTGCCACGCTCACCGTGCAAGTGCCGCCGGGCATCACCGCGCAACCGGCTGGGCGCACCGTCGCCATCGGTTCGAACGTCACCTTCACCGTCACTGCCAGCGGCACCGCGCCGCTAATTTACCAGTGGCTTAAAAACGGCGGCGCGCTGGCGGACGGCGGAAATATTTTCGGTTCCGCCACTGCCGCGCTGACCGTGTCCGGCGTCACGACGAACGACGCGGGCAGTTATTCCGTAACCGTCAGCAACCCCGTCGGCAGCACGAACAGCCTGACCGCCGCGCTCACCGTGATTTCCCCGACCGCCGCGCCGGTCATTCTTACACCACCGGCGAGCCAAGTCATCGCGGTCGGCGCGACGGCAAATTTCAGCGTCACCGCGAGCGGCGCGAACCTGCGTTACCAATGGCTCAAGAACGGCAAGAAGATTGTTGGTGCGACGAATATCACCTACATAATTGCCAACGCGAAGACGAACAGCTCCGGCAGCTTCGCCGTGACCGTGACGAACACCGCCGGCGGCGTGACCAGCCCGCCCGCCACGCTTACCGTCGCGCCGTTGCCGGTGTTCGCGGTGCAGCCGGCGAGCCACAAAGGCACCAACGGATTCAGCACCAAGTTCACCGCCAAACTCAAGGTCAAAGGCCCGTTGCCGATTTCCTACCAGTGGTTCAAGGATGGCACCGCCCTCGTGGACGGCAGCAAGATTTCCGGCAGCCAGTCCAACGTGCTGGTCATCGCCAACCTGCGGACGAGCGATGCCGGCGGGTATTCTGTGAAAGTCAGCAACCGCGTCGGCAGCGTGACTAGTTCCAACGCCACGCTTACCGTCGTCGGCCATCACAGCGGCGGCGGCGGCACCGACAACGTGGCGTTGCTCCTCCAACTGCTCACCGGTAAGACGGTAGCCAAAGTCACGGCCTCGGCCGCCACAGCACAGGCCGTTTTCGGTTCCGGCCCGCCCCCCGTGGTCATTGCCGGCCTCGTGTGTAATGCCGACGGCACTGTCACGCTGAATTGCAGCGGCGCGCCCGGTTCAAATTACGTCACGCAAGCCAGCTCCGATCTCGCGGCGTGGACTGACATTTCCACCAATGCCGCCGGCGGTGGCCAGTGGCAGGTGAGCGACACCGCCCGTGCGAGCGGCCGCTTTTACCGGCTGAAATCTGCGCAGTGAACTATGGTCAAAAGTTTGGCACTTTGGGTGTAACCTAATATCTTATGATGATGCGGACCTTAATATTATCGGTGTTGTTTTCGGCCCTGCTGCCCGGCCTGCCACAGGCCCGGGCCGCGCATACGGCGGTGGAGTTGATCCTGCCGGCGTCCGCGCAGCCCGGCGCGACCGTGCTCGCCGGCGTGCGTTTGAAAATGGAACCCGGCTGGCACACCTACTGGAAGAATCCCGGCGCGGCCGGCCAGGCCACCGAAATCAAATGGTCGTTGCCGGAGGGCGTGACCGCAGGTGAAATCCAGTGGCCGTTGCCGCAAAAGCTGCCGCCGGCGGACGTCACTACCTATGGTTACGAGGATGAGGTCGTCCTGCTCGTGCCACTCTCGCTCGGCAAAAATCTCGCCGCCGGCGCGCCGTCCGTCAGCGCGAAAGTTTCGTGGCTCGAATGCAAGGAATCCTGCATCCCCGCCAGCGCGAATGTCCAAGGGGAATTGAACATCGGTGCCACCGCCGCCAATCCGGCGGATGAAAACGCCAGGCTGCTCACGGTCTGGCAGGCCAAGGTTCCCGCCGCCGGCAAAGCCTTCGCTGCGCAGGCGTGGTGGGAAAAACCCGCCAGCGGCGACACGCGCATTCTGGACCTGCAGTGGACCGGCGCGGCGGACGGCGCGGATTTCTTTCCTGCCGCCGCCGATGACAATTTCGAGGTGCAGGGGGCAACGGAAAAGCTTTCCGCGCCCGCTGGCGAAATCCGGCTGCGCAAGCTCGTGAAAAAATTTTCCGGCGACTGGCCGAAGCAAATCTCCGGCGTATTCCTCACCCCCGCCGGTGCCCAGGAAGCACAGCTTGCCATCGGCGACACCCCCCCGCCGGTGGCAGGCGCCTTGGCGCCGCAAAAAACGGAGCCGCTCTGGCGGATGTTGATTTACGCCTTCATCGGCGGCCTCATCCTGAACATCATGCCGTGTGTCCTGCCGGTCATCGCGCTGAAAATCCTCGGCTTCGTCAACGAGGCCAAAAGCTCGCCGCGCCATGTCCGCGTCTTGGGACTGGTCTATGCGCTCGGCGTGCTCTGCTCCTTTCTCGTGCTGGGAGCCATCATCATCGGCGTGAAAACCGCCGGTCACAAGGCTGGCTGGGGCATGCAGTTTGGCAATCCGGTTTTCCTCGTCTGCCTCGTCACGCTCGTCACGCTCGTCGCGATGAACCTCTTCGGCATCTTTGAAGTCACGCTCAACGGCGGCGCGATGAACGTCGCCAGCGACCTCTCCACGAAGAGCGGCCTGCCCGGCGCGTTCTTCAACGGCGTCCTCGCCACCGCGCTCGCGACGCCCTGCACCGCGCCGTTTTTGAGCATCGCGCTGGGTTTCGCCTTCGCCAGCAGCAGCGCCGTCATCCTCCTGATCTTCGCGACCGTCGCGGCGGGACTCGCATCGCCTTATGTCATCTTGAGCTGGAATCCGGCGTGGCTGAAGTTCCTGCCCAAGCCCGGCGCGTGGATGGAAAAATTCAAGATGGCCATGGCGTTTCCGATGTTGCTCACGGTCGTCTGGCTCTTCAACCTCGCGGCGGACAACTACGGTGACCGCGTGCTGTGGCTGGGAATCTTTCTCGTGATGGTCGCCTTCGCCCTGTGGATTTTTGGCGAATTCGTCCAGCGCGGCCGGAAGCACAAAGCCTTCGCCACCGTCGTCGTTCTGGTCATGCTCGTCAGTTCCTACGCCTTCGCCTTGGAAAAAGAACTGCGCTGGCGGGATCCGCTGACGCCGATGAAATCCAATGGTCTGGCCCACGACACCGACGGCATCGCTTGGCAACCATGGAGTCCCGAAGCCGTGTTGCAGGCGCGCGCCACCGGGCGTCCGGTGCTGGTGGATTTCACCGCCGACTGGTGCCTGACCTGCCAGGTGAACAAGAAGACCAGCATCGAAGTGGATTCTGTGCGCGAAAAAATCAAGGCGAACAACGCCATCACGCTGCTCGCCGACTACACGCATTTTCCCGACGCCATCACGTCGGAGCTGAACCGCTTCAACCGCGCCGGCGTGCCGCTGGTGCTGGTGTATCCGAAGAATCCGGCGGCGAACGCCATCGTCCTGCCCGAAGTCCTGACGCCCGGCATCGTCCTCAACGCGCTGAACCAGTCCACCAACTGATTCCAACCCGCACTATTTTCCGGGCAGCGGCGGCTTGCTGCCTGGCCCTTTTTCCTTGGGCACAAACGGCCGGCGCACCCATTTGGCCGACTGCAATTCCGGCGTGAGTTTGAAGCCGAACTCCTTCAGAAAACTTTCCGCCGGCGCGATGATGTTCACCGGCCGGCGCGTGAACGTGTCCTGGTAAGCCAGCCGCACCGCGCGCAGCCCCAGGCGGAAACCTGCCTCCACGCGGCCATACAGCTCGTCGCACATGATGGGGCTGCCCGATTCCGCGAGGTGCAGGCGGATCTGATGCGTGCGCCCCGTCAACGGACTCGCCTCGATCAGCGTGAAGCGTTCGTTGCTCAACAGTACGCGGAAATGCGTCTCCGATTCCTTGCCCTCTTCCGAATCGTCCACGCGCATCCGGCCGAACTTCAGCGGGTCCGGGCCGATGGGCAGTTCGCACGTCCATTCCTTTTCGCGCGGCACGCCTTCGACGACCGCGAGGTAGGTTTTTTCCATCCGGCGCGATTCAAACATGTCACCCAGCGCGCGCATCGCACCTTCGCTCTTGGCGAAGATCATCACACCGCTCGTGTCGGCATCGAGGCGATGAACGTGCCGGAGATAACGCAGATTGCGCGAGCGCGCCCAGAAGTCGTCCGCGCGGATGGACGAATCAATCGCCGTCTGCAAGTTCCAGTTCGTCTTGCGCCACGAATCCGGCACGAGCATCCAGCCGCGCGGTTTGTCAATCGCGATGACCGAGCGATCCTCAAAGATGATGGGGATCGGGTCGCAGCCGGGCAGTTCGATGGAATTAGGTTTGGCCATTTCGCAAGGTTAGCGAAATTTGCCTCCACCCGCAAAGCCTCTTGTGGAATGTGCGCGGCCAGTCTTTACAGGCGGCGGATAAATTGCAGAATGCTTTCAGGCATCCGTAGCTCAATTGGATAGAGCGTTTGACTTCGGATCAAAATGTTGGGGGTTCAAGTCCCTCCGGATGCACCACCGCCCCGTTCAACTTCCGGCGGGTTTCACCATTTGGAAGGTGCCGGGGATTTTGCCGTCGCCCTTCCGGGTCTGGATCACGGTCTTGGCCGCGAGCGCGGCGGAAAGCTGTTTTCGCACCACGGCTTCGGACAGCTTCGGGTTCAACGCCACGGCGGCAGGCAGGGTGAAGTCGCCCGCCGGCCATTGGATTGTTTCATTCATCTGGTCAGCACTGTGGAACATTTTCCCGCGCCCGACAATCAAATCCCGAACGGTTGCCGAAGACGATGCGATTCACCGCTTCCAAAAATAAACACATAGCGCCATGCCGAACGCCCCGGTGGCTCCCAGCAGACAGAGCAGCACGTCAAACCCGCCGGCCATGTTCACCGCCTTGATGACTCCCGCGAGGCCGGCGATCAGGCAGCCGATGACCGCACAAGCCATCACCGTCTGCCGGCCGGTGTCTTGCCGGGACATTTCGCTGGCCAGCGCGAAGGCGATGATTTCGTTCGCCACCCGCGTGCCGTCCATCCCGCACACCGGACAGGCGACCCGCCCCGGCATCCGCCCGCAGACCGGCTCAATGTCGAAGACATACCGTTGACCGCACCCGCATTGGATTTTTATGGGCATCATAACAATCAAGGGTTCCGCCGGCGTTGATTGCATGGCTCATGCCAAGCGAGAATTCCCAATGAATGCGCTGTTTGCTAAATCTACGATGCTCATGGAACGCGTGGTTTTCACACTTTACGCGTGCGGCTCACGCGGAGCGCATAAGTTTCACGCCGCTTTTAGCTTGGCGCGGCAAACCGCTCGCCGGTAAAGTCCTTCCAATCCAACCAGCCAATGCCTATGTCAAACCCCGGTTCATTCGATGCCCGATATGTTTCCCGCAGCTCGGACTGCATGTATCGCATCTACGCGCAGGCGGACGAACTCTATTTCATCAACCTCGGCGGCTTGAGCACGACGGCGCATGTGCTCACGTCCCAGCTCGGACTCATCGGCGTGCTCATCGGGTCGGCGATGAAAAAACGCGCGAAGCGGCAGGCGGAAACCCTGCTCCAGCGCGCCGAAGGCCAGGATCTGGAACTTTTGCTGCGCGAGAACAAAACCAATTTCAAGGTCTTCATCCCCGAGATCACCGAGGCGGCGGTGGAGCCCCCGTCCTTTTTTGCCATGCGCGGCAAGCAGGCCGGCCGCTGGAACTTCAACCTGCGCGACGGCAAGAAACACAAGTTTGAATTTGAAAACACCGAGGCCATGCAAGCCGCGCTGGACCTGCTGTCCCGGCCGCTGAACGGCACGCTGCGCGTCAACGTCGAGTGGAACGAGCCGAAGAAAAAGTTTCAGAAGAAGAAAGCGCCCTATTGAATCGGCGCTTGACCCTGAAAAATCTTTCTGACACTGCTCTGTCAGCGATGATTGAAATCAATGCACCATTCGCCCCAATCCGGGCCGCGTCCAGAAAGTCGCCGTGAAAATACCCGTCATCCTTAAACGCGAGCCCTTGCCGGTGGAGGCCGGTGTGTCGAAGCTTTCCAAAGTCGAGTTCGCCCGGATTCCCCAGCCGGCGTTGCTGAAAGAACCCAAGCAATTCTGGGATGAGATATTCATCGCGAATGAGGCCTATGTGCTCGATGGCGTGACCCATCCCCGTAT
Source organism: uncultured Bifidobacteriaceae bacterium (assembly GCA_964444085.1). Taxonomy (GTDB): domain Bacteria; phylum Verrucomicrobiota; class Verrucomicrobiia; order Limisphaerales; family UBA11358; genus UBA11358. The sequence goes on from CAYUGC010000063.1 coordinate 11,462, forward strand.
CCGGCGAAAACTGGCGTATGACGCCGTGAGCCATCAGCTCTTTCTGGAATACATCGAGGCCGCGACTCTGACCGACTTGGTGAAGGCGGGGATCGCACTTCAGGAACCGGGTCGGACTCATAAAATCCTGCAAAGCGTGGCGGAGACGGTGGCCGACATGCACGCCGGCATCCTGTGTGACCGTCCAATCATCCATAATGATTTGAAGAGCATGAACGTCCTCGTGCCCGGCGCCTCCCCCGGAGAATCCATCCTGATTGATTTCTCCCACTCTTATTTCGAAGGTCACCTGCCGCCCTTCATTGCCGACAAGAAACAAAATCCCATTGGCACGGCGAAATACCTGGCACCGGAAAAATGGGATGGCGACTACACGCACGGCATGAAAAGCGATGTCTTCGCCTTTGGCGTCATGGCCTATTTTGCCTATACCGGAAAATACCCGTTCACCGGAGAGTTGGCCCAGATCGAAAAACAAATCCGGGAAGTGACGCCGCCGTCGCCGATTGAACTCGGGGGCAACGTCCTCCGGAACATGATTGCCACAACGATGTCTTGCCTGGAGAAAAAGCCCGAACGCCGGCCTTCGATGGAATATGTCGCCCGGTGTTATGCGAACACTGCCTGCCTGTTTGGTTAGGCTTTCACCGCTTCCGCCATTCCGTCTTTGGGGCTCCGGCAGACCCTGCGCCCGCAGTGCCGTGCGGAAATGCAGTTTGGAGACTTTCTGCAACTCGCCCGCGCCGCGCGTCGCCACAAATTCCTTCGCCGCCTTGTCCACGAGATCGCCCGCGCCTTTCGGAAATTTCATCTGGAACTTGTGTTCCAGCATCGCGATGCCTTTCACAAATTCATCCCACGCCAGCAGCGTGTGTTCACGCTTCTCATCTTTTCGTAAAGCCGGTTGTAAGCCTCGTTGCTGACGACCACGGAATCCACCACGCAGACCGGCTCTGTGTCGAAGACATACCGTTGACCGCAACTGCATTGGATTTTTATGGGCATCATAATTTCCTCCGGGTTAAAGGTGGCGCAGCCTTTGTCATCGCATGGCCCGTGCTAATTGAAATTCCACTGAAAACAAAGCCTTTCTCCTGGGCAGGACACCCGTCAGACGCGTGGTTTTCACACCAAACGCCTGACACTCACGCAGCTGTCGACATTGAGGCTTGGAAGCTATTCCCGATTTGAAACGTGGTCAGTGCTGGAGTAGCCGATCAATCATTTTTCCGAAATCCGCCCCTGCTGGATGACCGGCCCAGACGATCTTACCCTGCGCATCAATGACGTAAGTCGTGGGCACACCGGTGACGCGGAAGGTTTGGGCGGGAGCGGAATGCCAGCCGCCTTCCCCGGCCCAGACATTGAAGGTATTCGTCCAGCCGCGCTGGTCCACGTGCTTGCGCACATCGGCAAGCGCATCATCAATGCTCAACGGCACGATGGCCACCTTGTCCTGCCAGTTGGTGTGCCCGCTCCGAAGCGTCTGCAATTCGGCCATCGGTTCCTGACACGGGCCGCACCACGTCGCCCAGAAATCTAGGATCACCACCTTGCCGCGCAGATCGGATAGCTGCATTTTCTTCTCGCCAACCAATGTGGTGAACTCGATTTCCGGTGCGGAGGTTTGCAGCGGCAAGGTACCATGCTCGGCCACATGGTTTTCAAACTTCATTGCCGCCATGGCTTTGTCGTCCACGACGCCGCCCGGCAGTTTTTCCCAATGGACATCGTCCATGACCCGCCAGCTGCCCTCCATCTTCGCGACCATTTTCACCGCCAGAACATAATCTCCCGCCAACCCGGCTCCGTTCCTGGCCTTCGCCGCCGTTTTGACCGACAACGCCAGCTTGAATTGTTCGCCCATCAGATTGTCCAGCGTGCCGGCGGGGCCTTGCGCCTGACACCGGTCAACGGAAGCTTCCTTGATCTGAATGTCCGCCTGCTTGAGATCAATGCCTGCTTCCGTCATCAACTGGAGCGTTTTCCGGGCGGACGCAAGCTGCGCCTGGTTTTGCTTGCCGATTTCTTCATCCACCTCCTGCCGCGACGGCCCCTTCTGTCCGCTCTTTTTGAACATGGCCCAGACCTGGTCGGCGTCTATCAGCGCCTCCTTCGCAAACAGGTTCGTGTCAGCCGTCTGAACAAAATGGACCAGCGACTCGCCCAATTTCAAGAGCAACGGATCGTCCTGGCTTGAAATACCTTTGTGGGCGGCAATCTTTTCCATGATGGCCATTTCCCGCACCGTTTTTTCATCCACCACATTGGTGGGAAACGCCGTCCATTGAACACTGCCGTTGATGTGCCAGCCGCCGGGAAACTTTTCCAGCCCGCGCACCGACAGCTTGAATTCGCCCTGATTCGTCTGTCCGGCTTCAGGGGCCGCTGGATTGAGAATGATTTCCAATTTTTCCAGATACGGCGCAGTCAGCCCGCCGTCTCGCGGATTGGCAAAATAGATTTTCCCCACATGCTTTGGGGCCACGACCTGACACTGCAGATCGCCCTTTGAAAAATCCAGATGCAGCGAATCCGCCCGGCTTAAAAGCGCCTTGGCACTCTCCTCCAATTGTTGGGCCGTATGATCCGCTCCCCTGGCATAAGACTCCAGGCGCTCCGCCTCCTTTGGCGGCAGATTCGTCGTGATGAGCGACCGCCAGTTCTGCGCATTGACCGCCAGGTTCGTGGCAAAACCGGAAGCATCCTTGGTTTGCAACAGTTGCACCACCGCCTTGCCCACAAAATCAAACTCGCCCGCCGCCGGCTGATATTCCGGGCCGGGGTCAAACGGCGGCACTGCCGCCGGAGCGGAAGATTGGCACAGACACAAAAGCAATCCGCCCAGCGAAAGCGCGAAAAGACGTTTAAGACCCGGAGCGAATGGAGGATTCATGGGATGGAGACTCAAGAAAACGGCAATGAAAGACAAGGCGATAATCCGTGCGCAACCAGCAGCCGCCTTGCTCACCGCTTCCGCCATTCCGTCTTCGGCGGCTCCGGCAAACCTTGCGCCCGCAGCGCCGTGCGGAAATGTAATTTGGACACCTTCTGCAACTCGCCTGCGCCGCGCGTCGCCACAAATTCCTTCGCCGCCTTGTCCACGAGATCGCCCGCGCCTTTGGGAAATTTCATCAAGAACTGGTGTTCCAGCTTCGCGATGCCTTTCACAAATTCATCCCGCGCCAGAATCGAGGCCGCCGCCACGGCGATGTCCTCTTCCGCCTTGTGCCGCTGCACGAGCTGGATTTCCTTGCCCTGCTTCATTAGCGCCTTCTCGATCACGCTCTTGCTCGCCGCGAACTGGTCGCTGATGGCCTTCACCGGCGGCGGATTCATCTGGTAACGCTTGCCCATCAGGTTCTCGATCACGCGCGCGTGGCCCCACGCCAGCAGCGTGTTCACGCTTTTCATCTTTTCGTAAAGCCGGTTGTAAGCCTCGTTGCCCACGACCACGGAATCCACCACGCAACCGGGCGTATGGCGGATGAGTTCGGCGAGGTCGGCAATCTTCTTGTCGCTGGAAATATTCTTGGAATCGCGGATGCCGGCTTCCTGCCACGCGCCGATGACGCTCTCGTTCACATACACGCCCGCGATGCACAGCGGGCCGAAGAAATCGCCCTTGCCACTTTCATCCACGCCGATGCGCGGCAGCAACAGGTCGGGATTCAAAATGGTTTCGTAGCCGACCTTCGCCTGCTGGAGAATCTCCGGCTCCAAGACAAACTCCACAAATTCGCCGGTGCCCTTGCCTTGCACGACCAGCTTGCCGCTCTCGTAGAAAACGATGTTCGTCTTGTCCGACTCGAACGCGAACCGCGCATACGGCACCGTGCGCGGCTTCCAATTGCGCGCCGTCAATGCGGCCAGCAGCGCCGATGACTGATCGTCGGTGAGCTTGCAAGTGTGGATGGTCGGCGGCTTCACGGAAAAAGTTTAGCCGCGAAAAAGCGCAAAAGACACAAAAGATTTTTTGCGACTTTTGCGACTTTTTGCGGCCATAATTACGCCCGTCGCCATGCGTCCAGGCTCAAAACCAAAAACTAAAAACTTCCGCCTTCGCGGCGCGCCTAAGCGCCGCTCCGGTGCGACGGCGGCAAAACTGGTTTCCGCGTTGCTGGATTGGTTTGCCGCGAACGCCCGCGACCTGCCGTGGCGGCGCACGCGCGATCCCTACGCCATCTGGGTGAGCGAAATCATGCTGCAACAGACGCAGGTGAAGACGGTGATTCCCTTTTGGGAACGCTGGCTGCGCGAGCTGCCGAACATCGAGGCCGCCGCCAGCGCCAGTTCCGACAAGCTGCACAAGCTCTGGGAAGGCCTCGGCTATTACACGCGCGTCCGCAATTTACAAAAAGCCGCGCAAGTCATCGTCGAGAAACATGATGGGATTTTTCCTGAAAAGTATGGCGACATTCTTGCGCTGCCGGGCATCGGACGCTATACCGCTGGCGCGATTAGCAGCATCGCCTTCAACCAACCCGCGCCGATTCTCGACGGCAACGTCATCCGCGTGCTGACGCGCGTTTTTGGCATCGCGGAAAATCCCAAGGAGAAAGCCACAAGCGCGCGGCTTTGGGTATTGGCAGATGAATTAGTCCACCAGGCATCCAGCATCGAGCATCCAGCATCACCCGCTTGCTCCCACCTGAATCAGTCGTTGATGGAACTCGGCGCGCTGGTCTGCACGCCGCGCAACGCGCAGTGCGTGGTTTGTCCGGTGAAAAAACTGTGCGTGGCATTCCAGAAAAACCGCGTGGATGAATTGCCCAACCTCGGCAAGCGCGAGACGGCCACTGCCCGGCATTTCACCGCCTTTATTGTCGAAAGCGACGGCAAATTTCTCGTTCAGCAAAGACCGTCCGGCGTGGTGAACGCACATCTGTGGGAATTTCCGAATGTGGAAACCACCGGCACGAAGCTGGATGCTGAAGCGGCGTTTCAAAAACTTTTCAGTATGAAACCGAAAACGCTTCAGCCGTTGCGCACCGTGAAACATTCCATCACGCGCTACCGCATCACGCTGGAAGCCTTCATCGTCGCGTTGAAAAGAACGGACGGCCCAGCCACCGGCTCATGGAAAACTCCCGCGCAGATGGAGACGCTAGCCTTTACCAGCGCGCACCGGAAAGTGCTGCGCGCCCTGACCGTCCCAAGCGGGCGTTGAGGTGCTTTACTTCCCGGCGTTTGGCGTTAGCTTGCATCAATCATGAAGGCGCTCAAAACAGTTCTCCTGTTGCTGACTCTGGCGTCAACGATGAGCGCAGGAACTTTGCCGCCGGTGCAAACGGTGTTCGTCATCGTGCTGGAAAACCATGACTGGTCCGACTTCAAAGGCAGCGCGGACGCGCCGTTCCTCAACGGGACGCTGCTGCCGCAGGCGTCGCATTGCGAGCAGTATTACAATCCGCCCGGCCTGCATCCGAGCGAGCCGAATTATCTCTGGCTGGAAGCGGGCACCAACTTCGGCGTCTTTGACGACAATGATCCGATCCTCAATCACCAGAACACCACCAACCATCTGGCCGCGCAACTGCGCCGGGCGGGCATCACTTGGGAAACGTATCAGGAGGACATTGCCGGCGACGTTGTGCCGTTGTCGGCCATCAATGGCTACGCACCCAAACACAATCCGTTCGTGTATTTCGACGATGTGACCGGCACCAATGACCCGCATGATGCCTACGGCCTCACCCACATCCGGCCTTGCACTGAACTGGCCGGCGACCTGACCAACAATTCCGTCGCGCGCTACAATTTCATCTCGCCCAACTTGTGCGATGACGGTCACGACACCTGTCCGCCGCAAAACAATCCCGTCCGGCAGACCGATGACTGGCTTGCCAGCGAGGTGCCGAAGATTCTCAATTCCGCCGCCTATTCCAACAACGGCGCGCTGTTCATCACCTGGGACGAAAGCGAAGTCGGCGACGGGCCGATTGGCATGATCCTGCTTTCACCGCTGGCGCGCGGCGGCGGATATTTCACCGCCGCCCATTACACGCACAGCTCGTTGCTGCGGACGATTCAGGGAATCTTCGGCGTGTCGCCCTGGCTCGGCGATGCGGCCAACGCCACCGACTTGAGCGACCTGTTCCAGCCGCTGGCCATCCGTTCCGTCAACGTGACCAACAACGGCGCGTTCTGTCTGGACATCATCGGCGTCCGGCCCGGCACGACCAATTTTGTCGAAGCCTCGACCAACCTCATGACGTGGAACTGCATCAGCACCAACTCCAGTTCCAAGCTTTCATTTTCCATCACGGATCGCACGGCCACCAACCACAACTGGCAGTTCTACCGCGTCCGGCAGGTACCCTAAGCTCTGGGTCGCCCGATTAAAATCTCGCCAGTCGTCCATGCTTAATTATCATATTAGGCCGATGATTTACTTCGATTACAACGCCACCGCGCCCGTCATGCGCGAGGCGC
>CAYUGC010000064.1:0-17797 GCA_964444085.1 uncultured Bifidobacteriaceae bacterium
CCGCTGGGTCGAGGAGGAGGCGCGCTGGTCGGAACTCGTGCGCGACCTCGACGCGTTGGGGAAAATTTATTACCGCCGCCGGCTGTTCAACGAGGAGCGCAAGAGCGGCAACGTCCGCGATTTCCTGAACACCTGGGGCAAGCGCTACCGCTACTTCATCTGCTGCGACGCCGACAGCGTGATGCGCGGCGAAACGCTCGTGGATTTGGTCAAGCTGATGGAGGTGCATCCGACCGTCGGCCTGATCCAAACCGTGCCGGCGCTCGTGAATGCGGAAAGTCTGTTTGGCCGCATCCAGCAATTTGCCAATCGCCTCTACGCGCCGGTTTTCATTTCCGGCCTGAATTATTGGGCGCTCGACTTTGGAAATTACTGGGGCCACAACGCCATCATCCGCACCGAACCGTTCATGCAGTTTTGTGATTTGCCGCAACTGCCCGGCCGCAAGCCGTTCGGCGGACAGATTCTCTCGCACGATTTCGTGGAAGCCGCGCTGATGCTGCGCGAAAACTGGCAGGTGTGGCTCGCCTACGATCTGGAGGGCAGCTACGAGGAAGCCCCGCAGGCGCTCATCGAAAACGCCCAGCGCGAGCGCCGCTGGTGCCAGGGCAACTTGCAGCACGGTCTCGTGCTGTTCGCCAAAGGCCTGCGCGGCGTGAGCCGGATGCACCTGATCCTCGGCATTTTCGGCTACGTCGCCAGTCCGCTCTGGCTGGCTTTCATGCTCACGTTCAACTGGATTTACTGCTACCAGAAATACACCGGCCTATCGGACATCCCGGTGGAATCCTTCAATCCCTATTTGAAAGACTGGAGCGGCACGCAGCACGCATTTTTAATTTTCGTCATCTGCATGGTCGTCATCATGCTGCCGAAAGTGTTGTCGCTCATTGACCTCGCGCGCGACTGGCCGCGCCGCGCGCAGTTCGGCGGACTGCTCAACGCCACCGGCGGCGTCATCGGCGAGACGATTTTCTCCACGCTGCACGCGCCGTTGCTCATGCTCTGGCACACGCGCTTCGTGCTGACGAACATCGCCGGCATCAGTGTTGGCTGGACAACACAGCGCCGCACCGCCGACGGCACGGACTGGCTTTACGCCGCGCAACGGCACTGGGGCCACATGCTCATTGGCCTCGCGTGGGGTTGGTTTACTTGGAAGCTGGATCCGGGGTTGTTCTGGTGGTTCACGCCGGTGCTGGCGGGCATGGTTTTTTCCGTGCCGTTGAGCGTGCTGACCAGCCGCCGCAGCCTCGGCGCGCGGGCAAAAAGCGCCGGCCTGTTTTTGACGCCGGAAGAAACCAAGCCGCCGATGGAACTCGTCTCGCTGCGTTCACGAATGAAAATTCATGAATTGACCGAGGGCGAAACGCCGCGTGGCCGCGTCCACGCCGGCCTGGCCGCCGCCGTGCTCGATCCTTATGTGAACGCCGTTCACGTCACGCTGCTGCGCGAAAAACAGTTGAACCCGGTCTATGCCGAGCATTTCATCAAGATTGGCGCGGGCACGGACGCCGTGCGCAATCTGGGTGAAAAACTTTTATCCGCCGGCCCGGAAAAATTGGAGCCGTCCGAGCGCATGACCGTGATGGCCGACCAGCGCGTGATGGTGTGGCTGCACCAGCAGGCGTGGGTGCGCCCCGAGGAAAAGCTCGCGCCGTGGTGGCGCGCGATGATCCGCGAATTCAGCTTCCGGGAAAATTAAAGCAGTTGCAGCACGCGGTGCAGCTCCGCGTCGGTGTTGTAAAAGTGCGGCGAAAGGCGGAGGTAATTTTGACCCTTGCGATCGGTGCGCAGCGACGCGATGACGCCGGCGTCGGCAAGTTTCTGGTGCAGCGGCGCGAGGTCTTTGCCCGGCGTAAAAAAGGTGGTGGTGCCGCTGGCATTTTCACTTTTTGGTTCGGCATTCAAAACGACAAAACCCTTGGCCTGCAAGGCGGGAACGAGCCACGCGCGTTTGCGAAGCAGTTCGGCGGCGATGTTTTCCACGCCGATTTCCAGCGCCAGTTCCAGCGCGGCGAGCAAGCCGACCAGGCCGATGAGATTGTGCGTGCCGGCTTCATACTTCGCCGCGCCGCGGCGGAACTCGATTTTTTCCTGCGCCACAAAATTCGGGTTGCGCACGTTGTGCCAGCCGTAAATGGGCGGGTTCAGTTTTTCCTGCAAATCCGGTTTGACGTAAAAAATCCCCGCACCACACGGGCCGAGCAGCCATTTGTGCGAATCGGCGGCGAGAAAATCCACGTTCTCCACCGTTGTCGGAAATGCGCCGAGCGTCTGGATGGCGTCGAGGCAGAATAAAATTCTGCGCTCGCGCAGAAATTTACCGACGGCATCGTGGTCGAGCCGGTAGCCGCTGATGAAATGATTCGAGGCGAGCGCGACGAGGCGCGTGTTTTCGTCCACCTGGCCCATCACGTCAATCGCGCGGATGATGCCGAGGCCGCGGGTGTTGAGCAGGCGGACTTTCACGCCTTTTTCGGCGAGCGCCATCCACGGATAGACATTGGATGGATAATCATCGTGGTAAATGAGGATATTGTCGCCTTTGCGAAAATTCAGCCCGGCGGCGACGAGGCTCAACGCGAGCGAGGTTGGGCCGACGAGCGAAACTTCGTCCGGCTGGCAGTTCAGCAGTTGCGCGCCGGCCTGGCGCGTGTCGGCAATCCGGTGCATGACGAACGCTTCCTGATCGCCGAGCATCCCGCCGTTGGCGCAATCAATCATCGCCTGCGCGACGCGGCGCGGCAGGGGACAGACGCCGGCGTGGCCGAGAAAGATTTTACTTTTCGCGACAGGAAATTCGTGCTGGCGGAGTTCCTCGTTCGACAGGATTTCGGACAAAGTCATGGTGTGAAGTTAGCGTAAAATGAAAAACGGCAAAGCGGGAAAATCCGCCTTGCCGTTTTGTTCGGAAATAAATCAGGCGATGGCTTTGTCGAGGCTGGCCTTCAAGTCGCGCTTGCTTTTCGCGCCGACCATCTGCTCGGCGACCTGGCCGTTTTTGATGACCAGCAACGTCGGGATGGCGCGGACGCCAAACTGCGCGGCGAGGCCCTGATGTTCGTCAATGTTGACCTTGCCAATCTTGACCTTGCCTTGGAACTCGGTGGCGAGTTCGTCCAGCACGGGCGCAATCATCTTGCACGGGCCGCACCATTCGGCCCAAAAATCCACAAGCACTGGCGTGCTGGATTTCAGCGCTTCGGTTTCAAAATTATCCTGCGTGAGGGTGACAATCAGCGGTGAGGCCATAAATCAGCTTTGGAAATTTTCAACAAGGTTTTTCAAGGTGAGAAACACCCAGACCACGCCGCCCACGGCGGCAAGGCTGGCGACGGCGGCGGAAAAAATCAAAACCTTGTCAAGCGTCTTAACGGTTGGCACCCCCGGCGCGGCGGCGCGTTGAGCCGCTGGCACAGACTTTTGGGCGGCGACCGGTGCGGCACCTTTGGCCGGCGCGGCGGGCGCGGCAGCGGCGGGCGCAGCGGCGGTTCGCAAGGCCGGGGCCGGCGCGGCCGTAGCCGACGCGGCCATGGGCGCAAGACTGGGGGCACCGGTCGGGCCGCCGGGCGGCAATGTCGGCAGCTTGATGGTCGGCGCGGCGGTCGGCTTGGGCGGCAAATTGATGCGGACGGTTTCTTTCTTCGGCTGAACCTTGCCGGTGGATTTTTTCAGCGGCTCGGCGCCGGTGGGCGTGCCCGGCAAGGGATGGTTCGGAGGTATGTCGGCCATAGTCGTTTGAAGATAATCGGCGCGGCGGGGCTGTCAAATTTAATCCTAAAACAAAAAACCGGACCGGCCAAAGCCGATCCGGTTTGTGGCAAAAAATTCAATAGCGTTCACGCCGTTCGCCGCGGTCAAAACCGCCCCGGCGTTCGCCACCATGGCCGCCGCGATCCTGACGCGGCGGGCGTTCCTCGCGCGGACGGGCGACGTTGACGGTGATCTTGCGGCCCTGAAAATCCTTGTCGTGAAACTGTTCGATGGCCTTCTGCGCTTCTTCGGGCGTGGCAAACTCAACGAAGGCAAAGCCGCGCGAACGGCCGCTCATCTTGTCCGTCATCAAGTTGCAGGAGGTGACGGCACCGGCCTGAGCGAAGTAATCTTGCAGGTCGTTCTCGCCGGTTTGGAAGGACAGGTTGCCCACGAATAATCTGGCTTGGCTCATAGGATAAAAACGCTCAAAAAAACCGAGTGGGAAGACTGCATCGGCAGGATCACGAATGTCGTTTCAATTTGGCTGTTCACGGACAATTCTGTCGGACTGACACCACGTTCGTTCTTTGAACGAGACGCCGCTTTTCTAACAAAAGCAGGCAGCCGGAGTCAATCAGGTTTTTTCTTCAATCAATTCGCGGCGCGCGCCGTTGAGCATTTGCTCGACGAAATTGGTGGAATACACCCCGCGGCGGAAATTCGGATCCTGCATGATCGCCTGTTGGAATGAAATCGTGGTCTTCACGCCGGTGATCATGAACTCATTCAGCGCGCGGTTCATGCGGTCGATCGCGTCGCGGCGATCCTTGCCCCGGACGATGAGCTTGCCGATCATTGAATCGTAGGTCGGCGGAATCGTATAGCCCGCGTAGGCGTGCGTGTCCACGCGCACGTCGCGGCCGCCGGGCTGGTAATACATCTCGATACGACCGGGGCTGGGACGGAAATCGCTGAACGGGTCTTCCGCGTTGATGCGGCACTCGATGGCGTGGCCTTTCATCTCAATGTCGCTCTGCGAATAACGGAGCGGCTCGCCCATCGCGATTTCAAGCTGTGCACGGACGAGGTCAATGCCGGTGACTTCTTCCGTGACCGGATGTTCGACCTGGATGCGCTTGTTGACTTCGAGGAAATAAAAATTGCCGTGGTCGTCCACGATAAATTCCACCGTTCCGGCGTTCGTGTATCGCGCCGCCTCGGCGATGCGGATGGCCGCCTTGCCAATCTTGTCGCGCAGCTTGCGAAACCGGTTTTCCAGCAAAGGCGACGGTGATTCTTCGACCAGCTTCTGGTTGCGCCGCTGCACCGAGCAGTCGCGTTCGCCGAGGTGGATGATTTTCCCCTTGGTGTCACCGAGAATCTGGATTTCGATGTGGTGCGGATTCTCGATGAATTTTTCGATATAAACGCCCGAATTGCCAAAGCACTTCTCCGCCTCGGTGCGCGCGGTGTGATAGCCCTTCACCAGCGAAATGTCATTGTGCGCAATGCGCATCCCCCGCCCACCGCCGCCGGCGACGGCCTTGATCATCACCGGGTAGCCGATTTTTTTGGCGACAACCAGCGCATCTTTCTCGTTTTCAACAATGCCTTCGGAACCGGGCGGTGTTTCCACTCCAGCCTTTTTGGCTAACGCACGGCTGACGGCCTTGTCTTCCAGCGCACTCATGGCGCGGGGGCTTGGTCCGATGAATTTAATGTTACAGCTCTCGCAAACTTCGGCAAAATGGGCGTTTTCCGACAAAAAACCATAGCCCGGATGAATCGCATCCACGTCGGTGATTTCCGCCGCGCTGATGATGCGGTCAATCCGCAGATAGCTTTCCGCAGAGGCCGCCTTGCCGATGCAGATCGCCTCGTCGGCCATTTGCACATGCATCGAGTTCGCATCCACCTCGGAATAAACCGCGACAGTGCGGATATTGAGTTCCTTACAGGCGCGGATGATGCGGACGGCGATTTCACCGCGGTTGGCGACCAAGACTTTTTCGAACATGATTAGGAACGGTAAAACCGTTTAGAGCGGACGAACCTTGAACAACGGTTGGCCGAATTCAACCGGCTTGCCGTTTTCAACCAATATTTGCGTGATTACACCTTTAACCTCGGCCTTGATTTCATTCATTACCTTCATGGCTTCAATGATGCAAACCACGGTTTCACCGCCGACTTCAGCACCAACTTCAACGTAAGAAGTCGATTCCGGCGAGGGTGAACGATAAAAAGTTCCAATCATTGGCGACTTAATGTCAATTTCACCCGTATTGGCAATTAGAGCGGCTGCCGGTGCGGCGGCTGTCGGTGCCAGGGAAACTGGAGCCGCCAAGGAAATGGTAGGCAATAATTCTTCTGTCGGTTGGGCAACCAGCCCGCCGTTCAGGCCACGCTTGAGGCGCAGCTTGGAATCTTTTTCTTCCAGTTCAAACTCCGTGATGGAGTTCTTCTTCATCAAATCAATGATGGCCTTGATGTCTTTTATGTCCACGGTAAAATTTCGTTAAAGCGGTTTGATTTTTGCAGGAATTAAGCATTTTAATCAAAAAACAGAGGTGTTTTTAGGCTCTGCTTCGTTCCAATTTAAGTTTCGGCCAAATCTTATTTGGCCAGCGATCAATGGTCAAGTGTTAAATTGGAAAACTTAATCAACTGTTTTTGCAAGAAATGCGCTATTTATTTTCAGCGTTAACGTAAACTGCTGATTCCAGTCCTAAAATGTAAGATTTAGAACCGAAGCCACAAATTTGTCCTCGGCAAACCGGTGCGATAAGTGACTTGTGCCTAAACTCCTCACGGGCATGGACGTTTGACAGGTGAATTTCAACCGTTGGCACGCCAACCCCCGAAATGGCATCGCGCAAGGCGACGCTGGTATGAGTGTAAGCGGCGGCGTTGAGGACGATCACTTGAAATTTGCCCTTGGCCTCTTGAATCCAGTTCACCAGTTCGCCTTCGATGTTCGACTGGCGAAAATCCACCTCCACCTTCAATTGTTTGGCACGCTGGCGCACCTCGGCCTCGATGTCTGCCAAAGTCATGGAGCCATAAACTTCCGGCTCGCGCGTGCCCAGTAAATTCAGATTCGGCCCGTTTAGGAAAAGAATCTTCATGGCGGAAGCCTAACTAACGGCAGTTTTTTTGTCGAATCCAAACCCCGTTTGTGCGACTAGGCCGCCCAGCAGGGCAAAGGCTGTCCAGGCGGTGGCCGGGATGAACAGGCTGAATTCGCCGAGTCCCTGTGTGAACCAGCCGAGCAGCCCGGCCAGAATTGCCACCGTGAACGCCTCGTGGCTGCGCCAGAATTTTTTCGCCACCGCCGCCAGCGCCAGATAAATCCACCCCGTGTAGGCCAGCCCGCCCACGAGGCCGGAATCGGAAAATTGTTCGAGATAATCGTTGTGCGCCAGCCGCGCCATTTCGGCTTCCGGCGCTTTAATTTGCGCGTAAGGCCGCTGGAACGTTCCCGGACCGGTGCCGCATACCGGATGCGCCGCCGTCGTCCGCACGGCGGCCTGCCAGTAATCCAGCCGCGCGCTGGCGCTGTGCGCGCCGGTTGCAAAATAGTGATGGAAGCGGATGGCGAATCCACCCAGGCCGGCCAACAGCACGCAGGCCACCGCCGCCAGCTTGAACTTTTTCGGCCAATCGAGCCGCAGCAAAAGCAATCCGGCGAGGGCAACGGCGATGAGCCAGCCGAGTTTCGATCCGCTCCAAAAAAGCGCCGTGCCACCCAGAAAAATTGTGAGTGTAATCGCCGCCAGCCGGATCGGCGGCTTCAATTTTTGCGTCGTGCCGAACGCGAGCACGAGCGACACCGGCCAGAGCAGCAGGATGAGGCCGGCCAGCGCGTTGGGATAGACGAGCGTGCCGGCGACCCGGCCTTTTTCAAATTTGGCAAGGATGACCGGGTTTGCCACATCCAAGCCGTTGGTCGTGATGATGACATTTTCACGTTTCATGTCGGCGACGATTTCCGGGGGGAAGTTGGTCCAGCCGGCGCGTTCGCCTGCGACGAGCATTTGGTGGTTCGCGGGAAATTCAAACAGCCGCTGATCCACCGCGCGAATGAGGCAAAATGTGAATGCCGCCAAAATACCGGCGAGCAGAATTCTTTGCGCCGCCTGATTGTGGAGAAGCAGCGCCCCCAGAAAATAGCAGGCCACGCAGCCGGAAAATTGCCAGAGTGTCGCCGCCGTCAAATCCGCATCCACCGTTTGCGCGGCGGAGACAAACTGCCAACCGAGCCACGCCAGCGGCAGCAGCCAGAGCCATTTCATTTCCGATTTCCGATTTCCGACTTCCGATCTGTCAGAATATTTGAGGTGGCGATTTTTGAGGACGAGCAGGCCGCCAATAATTGCCAATGGGAATAAAATCCATTTTGCCCAGTGCAGCGGCCACGGTTCGTTAAGAAATTCCGATGACGAATTTGGTGTGGAAATCTTGTGGTCGAGGATGACCGGGTTGCCGAACTTCCAAATGCAGAGGCCAAGGAAAAATCCGAGCGCGAGCGCGTAAAGTTTCGTCGCGGTGAGATTTTTCATCGCGTCAAAGTTGCAATTTCAGCAGGCCGACTTCCAGCGCCAGCGCCTCTTGGACATTCGTGTAGAGCAGCCGCTGGGTCTGCTCGATGACCAGCAAATTTTCCTGCGCCTGCCGGGTGGAGATGCGTTTGGCTACTTCGTCCGCGCCGGCGATCTGCGGCAGGTGCAGCAGTTCCTCGCCTGTCGCGAGCGTGTGCAGCCAGACATCGCGGAACCACCATTGCAGCAGCAGCAGGATTTCCCCGCGCTGCCGGCGGTATTCGGCCTCGATGGCCGCCTTCAATTCGTCCTCCCATTTTTCACGCAAATCTTTTTCCACGTCGCCGTATTTTTCCAGCGGCGAGCGGGCGGAAAGCGCCTCCTCCACTTTTTCGCGGATGCCGGTGAGTTTTTGCAGCAGCGAATCGAGCAAACGATAGCGGCCAAACAAACTTTTCTGTCCGGCGGCGGCGGCGGAACTGAACTG
The DNA here is from genome assembly GCA_964444085.1 of uncultured Bifidobacteriaceae bacterium. Taxonomy (GTDB): domain Bacteria; phylum Verrucomicrobiota; class Verrucomicrobiia; order Limisphaerales; family UBA11358; genus UBA11358. Next base: position 8,728 of record CAYUGC010000064.1, read on the forward strand.
TTGCAGCCAGTAACTTTGCTCGGCGGAAAGTGGTCGCGCCGCGCCGGTGGCAAAATTCAGCCGCAGGCAGCGCGACAAAATCGTCTCCAGAATTCGCGACGGCTCGGTGGAGAGCAAAATGATGACGGATTTTTGCGGCGGCTCCTCCAGTGTCTTGAGAAAGGCGTTCGCGGCCTGGACATTCAGCCGGTCGGCCCCGGCGATGACGGCGATTTTGTAGCCGGCCTCGGTGGGCTTGAGCTGGATTTGCTGCATCACGTCGCGCATCTGGTCAATCGTGATGACGCGCGACTTGGATTCCGGCCGCGCCCAATGGACATCGGCGTGGTTGCCGTCGGCGATTTTCCGGCAGTTCAGGCATTCATCGCAGCAGTCGATGGCGAGGCCGGAAGCTCGGGCCGGCTGCAGGCAGTTCAAAGTTTTCGCCAGATTGGCGGCGAGCGCTTCAAGTTCCTCCAGCGAATCGCCGGTGAAAAGATAGGCGTGGCCGAGGCGTCCGCGCGCGAGGGAGCGCTGCAAAAGCTGCACGCCCTGGGATTGCTCGGAGAATTCTTTGAAGGCCATGTTTCTGTGCTTTAAAAATTTCTGGGATCAACATTTCCTGATTCCATCCGAAGCCATCAGCCGCGCCGGATTTCCGAACCGTGGAACCGGATTTCGATGCGAAACACTTTCTTCGTCCGGCACGTCACCTTGCCCGTCGCAAGGTCAATGTGGTCGGGAATTTCAATCCGGTGGATGTCCACGCCGGCGTGGTAGCCGCGTTCGGAAAACACGTCAATCAACATCGCCAGCGCCAGCGGATCATCCAGCAGCTTGTCTTCAGTGTTGATGTGGGCGGTGCCGGAAATCGCGTGGCGCAGAACGATGGGCAGGATTTTTTCCTCGATAAACGCGACGACGCCGGTGAACAGCGCGCTGTTTTCCAGCTCGTAGCTATCGAGCCGCTTTACCAGTTCCTGCCGCGCGTGGATGATGATCTGGCTGGCCACGGGCACGCCGCGAAGCCGGTCCACCGTGCGCGAGTCCAACTCCAGCGTGCTCTGGTAATCCAATTCGTGCAGGATATTTTCTTCCACCTCCGTGACCGGTCCCTGCGCGTTGATGAAGTGGTAATGGAAAATTTCCTTCAGCGATTGCAACGCCTCCCACGTTTGCTCCTTGAAAACGCGGTAGCGGCGGCGGGCGAGCGATTCGTCGTGGTCGGTCGGCCGGTCTTCCGGGAGTGGGGCATCGGCCGGGCGCGAGGCCAGTTCCATGATCGCCTTAGTCTCCCGGCCGCGCTTGAGCTGGCGCGCCACCGCTTCCTTCTCATCCACGAAGAGCACCATTATGTGAATCGTGGGCTGGCGAAAATGAATGCTCAAATGCGTGTTGTAAAACTCCCGGCGCAACGCGTGCATCTTGTCCACGAGCAATTTCAGGCACTCGACCTGAACATGTGTGCGCGGAAAACCGTCGAGGATGACGCCATCCTGATATTCCGGCCGGAGCAATTCGCGCATCACCAGCCCGATCACATAGCGGTCGCCGACCATGTTGCCGGCGTCCTTGATCTTCTTGGCCTCCGGCGTTTTGAGCAACGAACTGATGACAACCGGCTGGCAGGTCAGGCCCCGTACCTTGGAGATGAAGGCGGTGTTGGTGCCTTTGCCGGCACCCGGTGCGCCGCCCAGCAGGATGATCTCCTTGGGAAACCGCATCTGCTCATGGCCGAATTCCGACTCCAATTCCCGCCAGATGGAGCTGAAGATGATCTGAGCGTCCTTGATTTCGAGGTCACTCCGCTTGGGAACGGCCGGGGCGACCACCGGCTGGGCGTGTTCGGAAATTGAAAGCATAATTCAGCCCCACGAACCGGTGTCAGTCCCCGGACGCAAAGGCGATTCAGTCTGCGGGTAAATGCCGGCAGGGTCAATCCGTCTTCGTTTGGCCGCGCGCCGGCGGAAATCCGGTTGCAGGAAAACTTCCGGCCACCTACGATGGTCGGCAAATTTATGCCTTCACCCGCCAGCCATCCCCGCGATCCCCTGCACGGCATCACGCTGGAGAACATTCTCAATCAGTTGGTGCAGCGGCATGGCTGGGGGGAAATGGGCCGGCGCATCCCCATCCGCTGTTTCCAGTTCAATCCCTCCGTAAAATCCAGCCTCACGTTCCTGCGCAAGACACCGTGGGCGCGGAAGAAAGTCGAAGACTGGTTTATCAGCGAACTTTGAAACGGGTGATGGCCGCCGGTTAACTCTGCTCCACCAAGGATAATCAAGAGGTAGTCCGAAAAGAATTTTAGGCCGTGCAGATTTTTTTAGGCCAGCTCCAAAGAAATTCACCCGCCAATCCCTGATGCATTTTGCAAGATGGTGCCGGCGGAGGGGGTCGAACCCACACATCCTCACGGATACTAGATTTTGAGTCTAGCGCGTCTGCCAATTCCGCCACACCGGCCACCAATAAATTCAATGCCTTTAACCGTCCGCCACTTTCATTTTTTCGTTGCACCCCGTGGATATTTATCATGCAAGCCTGACCGGATAAACAGCCGAGTCCCCGGAAAACCGAGTAACACTTGCCAAAAAATGGCAGGCGGCACCCGCTTCCGAAAGTGCCGCATCTGCGTAAATACGTTATCAGCGGAAATCACTTTGGGAAAGTTAAAATTATCAGCAAGACGATTCGGCGGAGCTTGCAGGCAAAGCTGTGGTCAACCGTGCAACTGAAGTTAAAGGGTCTTTTGAACGCACGCCGGGAAGGTTGCAACAAGGTGGCTGTCCCGAATCTCAGCGAAGCGGTGGAAATTTACGGGCGGAAACTGAACGCGGACGTAAACATAAAGCCAGGCAGGCAGGCAGCTTTTTTTCAAATCCCCGCCCGCACCGCCGCCACGTCCCGCGCAATCTGATCGCGCAACCCGGCCGGCGAGGAAAATTTCTGCTCCGGGCGCAGTTTTGTCCCGACTTCCACCTCCAGCTCCGCGCTATAAAGCTCGCCGTTGAAATCCAGCAGGTGCGCCTCCACGCGCAACTGCGGCCCGGTCGCCACCGTCGGGCGCACGCCGATGTTCAGCGCGACACGATAAGCGTGGCCGCTGAAATTCGTGCTGGCCGCATAGACACCATTCGGTGGCAGCACCAGATTTGTCACATCCAGATTCGCCGTGGGAAAGCCAAGCTGCCGGCCGATTTTGTCGCCCTCGACCACGCGCCCGCAAATCGCGTAAGGCCGGCCGAGCATCTGGCTCGCGTCGTCCAGATTTCCCAGCCGGATGGCCTCGCGAATGCGCGTGCTGCTGACCGTTTCGCCGTCCAGCGCCACCGCCGCGTGGCCGTGGACTTGAAAGCCGATTTCTGCGCCCAGTGTTTTCAGCAACGCCACATTGCCGCTGCGCTTGCGGCCAAAGACAAAATCCGCACCGACGCAAATGGAAAATATTTTACCCAGATCCCGCGCCAGTTCGCGGATGAAAACCTCGCCGGATTTTTCGCTGAAAATCTTGTCGAACGGGATTTCCAGCAGCGCATCCACTCCGAGCGCTTCAATCGTCCGCAGCTTTTGCGAACGGGCAAAAATCTGCTGCGGCGTTTTGTCGGGCGCGACGATGGCGTTCGGATGCTTGTCGAATGTGACGACCAGCGCCACCGCGTCATGCTGCCGCGCGTCGGCAATGGTCTGCCGGATGATCTGCTGGTGGCCGAGATGCACGCCGTCAAACACGCCGATGGCGAGGGAAACCTTGCGGCTGCCATTGCCCAGCTCGTTCGCAGCGTGGATGAGTTTCATGCGACCGCCAGTTTGAGATACGGAATCACGCGCTTTTCCAGTTCCGCTGTGGTCATTTTCAAAATTGTGTCGAGCGTCAGCGCGTCGGCCGCGTCAAATTTTCCCGACGCACAGCGCCGCAAGGTCGTGAGGTGCGCGCCGCAGCCAAGCTTCTGGCCGAGATCGTGCGCGAGGCTGCGGATGTAGGTGCCCTTGGTGCAGGCCACCCGGCATTTGCCGAACGGCTCGGTGTATTCGGTGAAACGAAAATTATAGACGTGAATCAAACGCGCTTCGCGTTCCACCTCGATGCCTTTGCGCGCGAGCTTGTAAAGCGGCACGCCGTTCTTTTTGATGGCGGAAACCATCGGCGGCACCTGCATGATGTCACCGATGAACGTCGCGGCTTCCTCGTTCAACTGGTCGAGCGTCATCGGCATCACCGGCAGCGAGCCGGTGATTTCACCGTCGCAATCGTAGCTGTCCGTGGCTTCGCCAAACTTGACCGTGCCTTCGTAAACCTTGTCGTCGCCCATCAGCCGCTCGGACAATTTCGTGCCGCGACCCAGCACGATGATGAGCAGGCCGGTGGCGTTCGGATCGAGCGTGCCGCAGTGGCCGACCTTCTTGATGCCGAACTTGCGGCGGATGGCGTCCACGACATCGTGCGACGTCGGGCCGGCGGGCTTGTCGACGAGAATCGCCCCGTCGAGTGCGGAAAAATCTTGCATGGGAAATTGAAAAATTACTTGGCCGCCTTCAACGCGCGTTTCACCGCCGCGATGACTTTGCGCTGCACCGCCAGCGGTTTGCCCGCGATGCGCGCGCCCGCCGCCGCCGGATGGCCGCCGCCGCCGAACTGGCCGCAGATTTCGCTGACGTTCACCTGCAGGTTTTTTGAGCGCAGGCTGATGCGCGTGATTTCGGGTTCCACCTCCTCGAACACGCAGGCGACGACGACCGGCTCAATCGCGCGCAGGTGGTCAATCAGGCCTTCCGTGTCGTCGCTTTCCGCGCCGGTGCGGGTGAAATCTTTTTTCTTCAGCCAGAGCCACGCGATGCGGTCGCCGTCGGCCAGGCGGAATTTGCTGTAGACGTGCTGGAGCAGTTTCGCGCGCGACAACGGATAGGATTGGTAAACCTCGTCGCAAATTTTCGCGAGGTCCGCGCCGCGCGTGACGAGTTCCGCGCCGGCGTGAAAGGTGCCGGGCCGCGTGGTCGCGTATTGGAATGAGCCGGTGTCCGTTGAGATGGCGGTGAACAGCAAATCCGCGATGGGTTTGGTGATCGGCCAGCGCGCGACTTTCAACAAACGATAAATCAATTCGCCGGTGGAAGGCTCGCGCGGCGAAACCCAGTTCACGTCGCCGTAGCGCGGATTGGTCGCATGATGATCAATGTTGATGAGGATTTTGCGATCTTGAACGCATTCGCCCACTTTGCCGAGCCGTTCAAAGCTGGCGCAGTCGGTGGCGATGACGCAGTCGAATTTTTCGCCGCGTTTCGGCTTTTCTATCAGTCCGTCGCCCACGAGAAATTTGTATTTCAGCGGGATGGCATCCTGGTTCCAGACGGTGACGTTCTTTCCCTCGTTGCGCAGCGCCAGCGCGAGGCCGAGCTGCGAACCGATGCAGTCGCCGTCCGGGCGCATGTGGCCGACGATGCAAAAAGTTTTGTTTTCGCGGATGACTTCAAGAATCCGGTCAATGACTTTCGGGTAGCTTTTCACGGCTGTTTTCCATCCGGCTTCGGCGCGGATTCCTTTTCCAGTTCTTCGATGATCTGCAAAACCTTGTTGCCGCGCACAATGGAATCGTCCGCGACAAACTTGAGCGTGGGCGTATATTTGAGAATGACGCTTTTGGCGACGAGCGCCTGCAGGCGGATGCGGTGCTGCTCCAACACCACCAGCGCGTGCTTCTGCTGGGTGGCGTTGCCGAGGATGCTGATGAAAACGACGGCGGATTTCAAATCGCCCGCCACGTCCAGGTCGTTGACCGTGATGAGGCCGACGTCGTTGACATTGAATTCGCGGCGGACGGCCTCGCCGATGGCGCGCTTGAGCAGTTCGCGCACGCGCTCATGTCGCATGTTGGACATATTTCAAAAACGGCTTACAGCTTCGCCGCGATTTTTTCAATCGCGTAACATTCGATGGCGTCGCCCACCTGGAATTCGCCAAAGCCCTCGATGCGGATGCCGCATTCCATGCCGGCGCGCACCTCGTTGACCTCGTCCTGAAACCGGCGCAGCGACTGCGTGACGCCCTCGTAAATGACATCCTTGCGGCGGCGCACGCGCACCTTGCCGCGCACGATGCGGCCGCTGCTGACCATGCAGCCGGCGACGGGAATGCCCTTGGACAATTCGAAAATCTGCCGCACTTCCGCCGAGCCGACGACCGTTTCCTTGGTGTCGGGATCGAGCAGGCCGGCCATCGAATCCTTCACTTGATCAATCAACTCGTAGATGATCGCGTAAAGCTTGATCTGCACGCCGGCGTGCTTGGCCTTTTCCGAGGCGGTGCTGTCGAGCCGCGTGTGAAAACCCAGGATGACGCACTTCGAGGCGGCGGCGAGCGCCACGTCGTTTTCAGTGATCGTGCCGACATCACTGTGCAAAATTTCCAGCGAGACCTTTTCCGACTCGATTTTCTTGAGTGCCTCGACAATCGCCTCGACGGAACCCTGCGTGTCCGCCTTCACCACCACGCGCAGCACCTTGCTCTGCGCGGCTTCAAGCGAAGCGAACAGGTTTTCCAGCGTGACCTTCGAGCGGCTTTCCAAATCTTCCGCCTTGGCGGCAAACTCGCGTTCCTCGGCCAGCACCCGCGCGGCCTTCTCGTCGTCCACCGAGCTGAATTCCCAGCCGGCCTCCGGCACGCCGTTCAAGCCGAGCACGCGCACGGCGACGGACGGCCCGGCTTCCTTGAGCCGCTGGCCTTCCTCGTTGATGAGCGCGCGGACCTTGCCGTAAAACTCCCCGCAGATCACCACGTCGCCGAGGTGCAAAGTTCCCTTGCGGACCAAAACCGTTGCCGTCGGGCCGCCGGGCGAAACGCCGGACTCGATGACGTTGCCCTTGGCGTTGCGGTTCGGATTCGCCTTCAACTCCAGCAAGTCGGCCTGAAGCAAAATCATTTCGAGCAATTTATCAATGCCCTGCTTTGTGAGCGCCGAGCATTCGACGTAAATCGTGTCGCCGCCCCAGTCGTCAGGCACCAGGCCTTTTTCCTGCAATTGCTGGCGGACTCGCAGCGGATTGGCGTTCGGATGGTCGCACTTGTTGATGGCGACGAGGATCGGCACCTTCGCCGCTTTCGCGTGCGCGAGGGCTTCCAGCGTCTGCGGCATCACGCCGTCATTCGCCGCGACAACGAGCACGACGATGTCCGTGACGTTCGCGCCGCGGGCGCGCATGGAGCTGAACGCCGCGTGGCCGGGCGTGTCGAGGAAGGTGATCTGCGCGATTTCTTTTTTGCGTTCGGGATGCGGCACCGCGATCGTGTAGGCGCCGATGTGCTGCGTGATGCCGCCGGCCTCGCCTGCGACGACGTTGGCCTTGCGGATCACGTCGAGCAAACTGGTCTTGCCGTGGTCAACGTGGCCCATGATGGTCACGACCGGCGCGCGCGGCTTTAAATCCTCCGGCTTGTCGTCCACGTCGAGTTCGACTTTTTTCTCCGACGTGTGGACCACGCCTTCGCCCTTGGCGCGTTTTTCCGCTTCAAATTTGAAACCGAAATGCGCGGCGACCTGCACCGCGATTTTTTCGTCAATCGTCTGGTTGACCGTCGCCATGACCTTGAGCTTCATCAACTCGGCAATGATGGCGAACGGCTTCTGCTTCATCGCATCAGCCAGCGCGCGCACGACAATCGGCGGCTTGATGGTGATGACCTGCGCGTTGGATGGCAGGGTGATTTTCGGCTGTTGCGGCGCGGCGGGCTTGGCCGGCGCCGAACCATATTGCGGACGGCCATCACGACCGCGTTGGAATGGCTGGCCGCGACCATCGCCACGCGGCGGCGGCTGGCCGGGACGACTGCCGGGCTGCGGACGCTGCTGTGCCGAACCGCCCCGGTCGCTGCCGCGTTCGCCGGGACGCGAAGAAGCGGGACGCACGGGTAATTGAATTCTGCCAACCAGCTGGCCGATCTGCGGCTTCGGCGGTTCAGGCGGCGCGACGGGAACCACCGGCACCGGCACTGGCACCAACGGTGGCGCGGCCGGCGGGACGACCGGTTGCGGAATTTCCACGACCGGCGCGGGGGCGGCGACGACGGGTGCCGGCTCAATTTTTTCCTCGACGACGGGGACGGGTTCCGGTTTCGGCGGTTCGGGCGGCGCGGAGATGATCTGGATTTTTTCCTCGATGGGCGCGGGCTTGGGCTTTTCCTCGACCGGCTTGGGGGCAAATCGCGCGGCGACCTCGGGGTGTTCTTTGATCAGCTCCTCTTCGAGGTAGTCGGCGCTGATGTTGTCAATGGAGCTGGACGGAACCTTGGCGGTGGTGATGTTAAGCGACTTGGCTTTGGCCAGGATCACTTTGTTGTCCAGGCCAAGCTTTTTCGAGATGTCGTAAATCCGACGAGGCATAAATTGTTTTCACCGGCGCCGACAGGAATGTGCAATTCGCCTGCATGGTCAAATTGCCAAAACCAAAACTGTTCCGATCCGCGCCATAAAATCTTAACTGCTCACGGGCTGCGTGCGGCGGGCCGCTTCGGCGCGCGCGGCTTCCAAAATCGCCGCCGCGTTTTCGCCGATGCCGGGAATGTCCGCAATGTCGCTCGCCTCCGCCGATAGCAAAACTTCGAGCTTCGTGACGCCCGCGTGGACCAGCGCATCCGCCTGCTCGCGCGTGATGCCGGGAATCGCCGCGATTTGCGCGACAGCCTCGGCCACCTGCTCGTCAAAGCCCTTCGTGACGACCTGTTCGGCGTCAATGTCCACTTCCCAGCCGGTCAGCCGCGCGGTCAGCCGCGCGTTCTGGCCGCGTTTGCCGATGGCGAGCGAAAGCTGGTCCTCGGCGACGAGCACATGGACGCGCTTCCGGGCCTCGTCGGTCTCGATGGACTTGATCTTTGCCGGTTCCAGTGCCTTGGTGATGAACGACTTCACGTCCGCCGACCACGGGATCACGTCCACTTTTTCGTTGTTCAACTCGCGGACAATGTTCTTCACGCGCTGGCCGCGCAGGCCGACGCAGGCGCCGACCGGGTCAACTTTTTGATCGCGGGAATAAACCGCCATCTTCGTGCGGAAACCGGGTTCGCGCGCGATGCCCTTGATTTCAATCGTGCCGTCGTTGA
>CAYUGC010000065.1:0-17661 GCA_964444085.1 uncultured Bifidobacteriaceae bacterium
CGGCGGGCCAGTTCAGGTCGTTGACGAAATACCAGTGCAGGTTGACGTAATCGAATTCGCCTGATTTCACGGCCTCCAAAATGATGTCCGTCGTGCCGTGCGTGGAAAAACCGATGTGACGGCAGCGGCCTTCGCGCTGCAATTTCCGCGCAGCTTCGAGACAGCCGCCCGGCTTCAGCGACCAGTCGAGCGTCTCGCGGTTGTTGATGCCGTGCAACGAAAGCAAGTCGACATGGTCGAGCTTCAGATAATTCATCGAAGTCTCGAAAATTTTTAAAAACTCGGCGGCGCTCGCCTGCGGTGCAACCTTCGTCTGCACGATCATCTTGTCGCGCGGCAGTTTCGGCAGCAGGTTGCCGAGTTGCATTTCGGAAGTGCCGTAGCCGCGCGCCGTCTCGATGTGGTTGATGCCGAGTTCGAGCGCGCGATGGATGCACGCCTCCAAATTTTCCTGATTGGCGCGCGGGATGTCCTGCGGGGCGACGTCCTGCCACTTGTGCTGATAGCGCATCCCGCCGCACGAGATCACCGGCATCTGCAGATTGGTCCGGCCAAAGCGACGATATTTCATGGCGCGCAAAGTAGTTTTAGTTGGCGTGCAACGCAAGCGGCGGATGAGGCGGCCGCGCCCTAATTTGATATTGCATCGGCTCCATCCGCCTGTAGGATGCGCCAACTACCAAGACTGGAAGGGAATACTCTATGAGTGAATTTAAGTTTTTGTGCCCGGAATGCGGCCAGAAAATTTTGGGCGACGCTAATTATAGTGGCACGCAGGTCGCCTGCCCCGCCTGTCAAAAAAACATAACCGTCCCTGCCATCCCTCCAGTGCCGGCCGCAACCCCGGTGGCCGGGGCCGCATCGGGCGGCGTGCCGCCACGGCCTTTGTCAATCCCCCCAATGCTCCCAACGGCGGCGCGATCCATGCCGGCAGTTCCAGCCGCCGCCAGCCGCCCGCAACAACCTGCGGATCATTTTTCCGCCCTGGCGGTGGCATCGCTGATTTGTTCGGTGATTGTGCCGCTTGGTTCGATTCCAGGAATAATCTGCGGACATCTGGCCAAGAAGCGGATGCGCCGCGACATTTTTCTGGTGGGGGAGCGCATGGCCAACGCGGGGTTGCTCATCAGTTATAGCATATTGGTGGCGACGTTGACGCTGGCGGGAATCTTCCTTTTGGAACATTGGCAAAATTGCCCGGTGATGGTTCTGCGCGAGTCGCCCACCGCCCTCGCGGCCCTGCAGTCGCGGTTGGTGGATGAAGTGATCATGGGCGAAAACGAGGATGACCATGATGTGGAGGGACAGATGCACCACACGACGACAAGCAAGGGAAAACCTTGTCATATCACAAACCGCGGCGGTTCGTTCAATTACACAATGAAAGTCCTGCCTGACCGGAAAATGACATTGAACTGCCGTTATTCAGGCGATGAGAAGAAAGGCCACGAGTTCGACATTGCCGTGGACGACCAGATCATTGCGACCCAGAACCTCATGGCCATCGCCCCCGGTCATTTCGTGGACGTGGAATATAAGATTCCGGCGAGCCTGACCCGCGGGAAGCCCCAGGTGAAGGTGGAATTTCTGGCACACACAGGCAAGATGGCGGGCGCACTTTACGGCTGCCAGATATTGAAACGGTAAAAAGCGAAGAGATTTTGACCATGAAAACATTTCAGAAATTCTCCCTACTGCTGGCACTGGCACTGACGCTCAACCTACACGCCGCCGGTGATGCCGCAAAATTCGCCGGCACCATCGTGGACCCGCAGGGCAATCCGGTGGCCGGCGCAACCGTGGATTTTTATCAATACCCTGTGCGCATGAGCTTCGGGCGGTCTGATCTGGCAGCAAAACAGCACGCCACGACGGATGGTCAGGGCGCTTTTGAATTGCCGGCGTTTTCAGGCATGGGGGTCGTGGTGGTGAAAAAGGCCGGCCACGCGCCGGTTTGGCGGACGTGGTATGCCGCACCGCCGCAGGAACCCCAGAAAATCGCTTTCAGCACGTCCGCGACGCTGGCGGGCGTAGTGGTGGATGAGGCCGGCCGGCCGGTGGCGGATGCGGAAGTCTGGGTGGCCTCCGCGTTAAACAAGGCCCGGACCGACATCGGCCAGCCAAACTTTGTGTTTGGCAACATCGCCCGCGAACTTTTTTCGGCAAAAACTTCGGCGGATGGAAAATTTCGCATTGAAAACTTTCCCAGCGACGCGCAAGCCATGCTTTTGGTGAAACACCCCGGCAAGGCGCTGCGCCAAACCGCCAAACCGCTTCGCTACGATGAACTGCCGTTTCACGCCGGACAGGAAGACATCATCCTCACGCTTGACCCGGCGGGCATCGTCACGGGAAAAGTCAGCGCGCGGGGAACCGACCAGCCGCTGGCCCACGCGGTGATCGCCCTCCAACCGGCGTCACCGGTGGGGTATTTTTCATTCGACATGAGTGCGGTGGTATCTGCCGCAGACGGATCATTTAAGATTTCCGATGTTCCGACCGGGGCTTATCAAGTTATGACGGCTTTTACCAACGAGCCCATCGCCGACTGGGTGGCAGATCCGGTTCCGGTCAAGGTGGCTGCCGGTCAACCCGCCTCCAACGTGCAGATACAAGCCTACAAAGGCGGCATCGTGGAAGTGACCGTACGGGGGAAAAACAATCACGACCCGCTCGCAGAGACGGGCGTGAGTGTGAATAGCGAGGATTTCAATCGCTCCGGTTCAACCGGAACCAACGGCGTGGTTTTCTTTCGAGTGCCGCCGGGCCAGCTTACCGTGTTTGCCAACAAGCCGGACTGGTCCCAGGCGCAAGCGCCGGCCACGGTAACGGAAGGCCAAACGACCAGCGTTACCATTGAGCTGAAGCCGGCCTTCAAAGTCACCGGCATTGTGCGCGACGCCTCGGGTGCGCCGGTGGCGGGGGTAGATGTCGGAGTGTATCCGAATTACTCGGGATTGGGCTCGGGCGCAAAGACAGACGCTCACGGACATTACGAGTTGAGCTGGCAGCAACCTACGTGGGCGGGATCGCAGAATCGAACATTTTATCTGCTCGCGCGTCATTCGGAGCGAAAGCTCGCGGCCATGCAGGAAATGGACGAGACAACGAAAAGCCTGGATGTGACTTTGAAACCGGCGATGAGCGTGTCCGGTCATATGCAGGACGCCAAGGGCAAACCGGTCACAGAGGCCATCGCCTATATCTCGATTCATCAGGAAAATTCGAGTTATACGATCAGTCGTGAGCCCGTTCATGCCGATGAGCAGGGCCGCATCCAGGCGGAAGCGCTGCCGATGGGCGAGCGTTATGGCTGGTATGTTTCCGCCAAAGGTTATGGCAGCGCCCACCAGGAAATGGAGGCGGCCGACCCAAAGGCGGATCACTATGATTTTTCCCCGCTCGTCCTCAAACTTGCCGACCGCAGGCTCGCCGGCCGCGTGCTCGGCACGGACGGCAAGCCCGCTGCCGGGGTTCAGGTCTGGATGAACGGCGACGGCCAGCCGAACGGCAACGCCATCACCGATACCGATGGCCAGTTTGCTTATGACGCGGTCTGCGCCGGCCCGGTGACGGTGAGTGCCAACATGAAAGGTGCCTACGGTTCGGCCGAAGCGGTGGGCGGCGACACGAACATGGTCATCCGGCTCAACGCCAGAAACACCTATACGCCGCCAACGCCGCAAACCTTGACCGGCACCGTTTATGATTCTGCCGGCAAACCCGCCATCGGTGCCAGCGTGGTTGTGACGCCGAATTGGGGACCGATAGATACCGCCAAGACCGATGCCGATGGCGCATATTCCGTCAACTGGCAACCCCAGACGGGCATGCGCGATGTAAAATATTTCATCATCGCCCGGGATGTGGAACGGAACCTGGCCGCGATTGAAGCCATTGACACCAATAAGACCCAGGTGGTGCTCCGGTTGGTGCCTAGTCTTTCCATTTCGGGAACCGTGCAGGACGCGCAAGGCGCACCGCTGGCCCACGCGAACATCAATTTGAACATGATGGCCGGGAACATGGGCGGCATGGTGGAATACCAGCCGATCAAAGTGAGCGCCGACGGCGCTTTCACCATTCCGGCGCTGCCAATGGGGCAGCAATACCACGTGTATGTTTCGGCGAAGGACTTCGGCTCCGCGAACAAAACCGTCGAGAAAAACCAAAGTCGGACCAACAGCATCCAGTTGTCGCCGTTCAAACTGAAGCCCGCCGACCGCCAGCTCGCCGGCCGAGTGCTGGGCGCCGAGGGCAAGCCGCTGCCCGGCGCGCAGGTCAGCATCAACGGCAACGGCCAGCCGAATGGCAATATGCGAACGGACGAGAACGGACATTTCCAGTTCAAGGTTTGCGCCGGGCCGATCCAAATCTTCGCATGGTCGCAATCCGGTTCGGGACAGAACAATTCCGGCAATACGCAGGCGCGGGGCGGCGACACCAACGTGGTGGTGAAAATGGGCGATCGCCAGCAACCGCAACGCGCGAACGCCATGCGGGAAAATCCGCTGAAGCCCCAGCCCTGGACGCTGAATGCGCTCGTGACGTGGCCGCTGAATCACAAAGCCGGAACGATTGTCCTGCTTTCAGTGCAAGCGGTGGTGCTTTTGGGAACTACCGGCGGGATTTTTTGGTTCACCCGCAAACGGGGATAAAGCAAAGGCGGATGGCTCAATTGGAAAAGACACCCTGCGATTGCCGAAGTTTAAACCGGGCGTCCGCCCGAATTCCCGCGTGACAGCCGGCATTTCGTGAGGCATTGTCCGCCGATGACAACCAACGAAGCCACCCAGTTGCTGGAACAGTTTCGCGCCGGCAAAATCCCGCGCGAAAAAGTCCTGCGCGCCTTCCAGTCCGCACCGGTGGCTGATCTCGGCTTCGCGCAGGTGGACACGCACCGCGCGCTGCGGAAAAATTTCCCGGAAGTCATCTTTGGCGCGGGCAAGACGCCGGAACAGGTTGTTCAAATCGCCACCAAGCTTCAGGATCACAACCAGCACGTCCTCGTCACCCGCATCACCGACGAACACGCCCGCGCGCTCAAGAAGAAATTCAAAATCGCGAAGCATCATTCCCTCGCCCGCTGCGTGACCATTGAGCAAAAACCTTTACCCAAGCGCGCCGGCTTCATCGCCGTGGTCTGCGCCGGCACGAGCGATTTGCCGGTGGCCGAGGAAGCTGCCGTCACCGCTGAAGTCATGGGCAACCGCGTCGAGCGCGCCCACGACATCGGCGTGGCCGGCCTGCACCGCACGCTGGCAAAACTCGATTGGCTCCAACGCGCGAATGTCATCGTCGCCGTCGCCGGCATGGAAGGCGCGCTGCCGAGCGTGCTGGCCGGGCTGGTTTCCAAGCCGGTCATCGCCGTGCCGACGAGCATCGGCTACGGCGCGAGCTTTGGCGGCATCGCCGCGCTGCTCGCCATGTTGAACAGTTGCGCCAGCGGCGTGACCGTGGTGAACATTGACAACGGTTTCGGCGCGGGCTACGCCGCCAGCCAGATCAATGCTTTGGCACAATCATGTAGCGGCGGTCTATGACCGTCGCCATTTGACTATGGAACGTCTTCACCGCTTGGAACAATTACATGCCGAAAATCCGGTCTATTTCGTAACCTTCTGCACAGAAGACCGGAAGCCGATTTTAGCCAGTCACAAAATTCATGATGCATTTGTTGCTTTCTGTCAGGAAGCTTTGAATCGTGCAGTGTTTGTGGGACGTTATATTTTGATGCCTGATCACGTTCATCTTTTCGTCCAAGCGCCACCGCCCTCGGACAATTTGTCAGCCTGGATCAAAAGCCTGAAAAATTACCTTTCAAAAACTTTGCGAAGCGAGTGCATAGCTGCACCTCACTGGCAAAAAGGTTTTTTTGACCACATTCTCCGTTCGGGCGAATCTTATTCCAAAAAATGGCTCTATATGGCTGAAAACTCAATCCGAGCGAAGCTGGTTAAAGACTGGCCTGACTGGCCGTATCAAGGTGAAATCTATCCATTGACCCGAAAATAAATGGCGACGGTCACAGACCGCCGCTACATAGCAATGAAAACGCTTTACCTCGACATTTTCAGCGGCATCGCCGGCGACATGTTCATCGCCGCGCTGCTCGACCTCGGCGTGGACGCCAAAAAGCTGGAGCGCGAACTCCAGAAGCTCAAGCTCGACGGCTATCACCTGCACATTTCGCGCCAGCAAAAATCCGCCATCGCCGGCATCAAATTCGATGTCCACCTCGCGCACGGCCAGGACCACGCGTACACCCATGAAACCGGACACCATCACGAACATGGCCACGAACATACGCACCTGCGTTCGTTTCAATTCAGCGCCACCTCCACTACTCCGCCGGCGCATCACCACGAAGGCCAGCGCAATTTTACCGAGATCAAAAAACTAATTTCTGACAGCAAACTCTCGGCGTGGGTGAAGCAGAAATCCATCGCCGTCTTCGCCCGCATCGCCGAGGCCGAGGGTAAAATCCACGGCCTGCCGCCGAACGAAGTCCACTTTCACGAAGTCGGCGCGGTGGATTCCATCGTGGACATCGTTGGCGCGGCCATCGCGCTTGAACTGCTTGGCAAACCGCGCGTGTTGGCCTCGCCGGTCGTCGAAGGCACCGGCTGGATCAAGTGCGCGCACGGGCGTTTTCCGGTTCCCGCACCCGCCACGCTGGCCATTCTCGGCGCGCGGAAAATTCCCGTGACTCAATGCGAGGAACCGCACGAACTCGTCACGCCCACCGGCGCGGCGCTGCTCGCGGAATTTGTCGAGAGCTTCGGCGTGATGGAAAATCTCGTCGCCGAAAAGATCGGCTTCGGCCTCGGCACGCGGGAAAACCAGACGCGCCCGAATGTTCTGCGCGCAGTGCTCGGCATAATTTCCAAAGAAACATCGAACATCCAACATCCAACATCCAACATCCAGAGCCTTGATTGGGAAACGGATCGCGTCGCGGTTCTCGAAACGAATCTGGACGACTGCACCGGTGAAATTCTTGGCGCGTTTATCGAAACCGCTTTGGCCGCCGGCGCGCTGGACGTTTTTCACACGCCGATCCAGATGAAGAAAAACCGGCCGGGCGTTTTGCTGACGGTTTTATGCGCAGAAGCCGACGGCGACAAATTCAGTGAAATGATTTTACGCGAGACGACGGCGTTTGGCGTGCGCAAGACGATTGCCGAACGCCGCAAGCTGCGCCGTGAATTCACCGAAATCGCCACACCGCACGGCAAAGTTGCCGTGAAAATCGGCAGGCTTGGTGGTAAAGTGGTGCAGGCCGCGCCGGAATTTGAATCGGCCAAAAAACTGGCGGCCAAGGCCAAGGTGCCAGTGAAGCAGGTTTACGAAGCGGTAGCGGCGTCTCGACAGAGCGCCGCCGAAGTGAAAGATTAAAGGAAGCGGCTTTCTGCCGAAAGCCGCTACGCCGAAATGATGAGCGAAGCGAACAACAAACTGGAAAAGTTGCAGTCGTTGCTAAAAAGCTACGGCTCGTGTCTCGTGGCGTATTCTGGCGGCGTGGACTCGGTCTTCCTCGCCCGCGTGGCGCATGACGTTCTCGGCGACCGTGCGCTGGCGGCGATTGCCGACTCGCCGAGTCTGCCGCGACGCGAACTCGTGGAGGCACTGGAACTGGCGACGAAGTTCGCCTTTCCCGTCCGCGTCCTCCAGACGCAGGAATTTGCCAACGACAATTACACGGCGAACCCGGCGAACCGCTGTTATTTCTGCAAACACGAGCTGTTCGAGGAATTGACCCCGCTGGCAAAAGCGGAAAATTTTGCGGTGATCGCCTACGGTGAAAACGCCAGTGACATCGGCGATTTTCGTCCGGGCGCGCAGGCGGCGGCGGAGTTCCAGGTGCGCGCCCCGCTCAAGGAAGCCGGTTTGACCAAGGCGGAAATCCGCGAGCTGTCCGCGCAACTCGGCCTGCCGACGGCGGACAAGCCGCAGATGGCATGCCTGAGCTCGCGCGTGCCCTACGGCGAAACGGTGACGCCGGAAAAACTGCGGATGATTGAGCAGGCGGAATATGTCCTGCGCGACCTCGGCTTCCACGACGTGCGCGTGCGGCATCATGAAATGAAAGTGGCAAGTGACAAGTGGCTGGTGACAAGTGAAGTCGCCCCCGCCACACGTCCTCCGTCACTCGTCACTCATCTGGCGCGCATTGAGCTGGCACCGGCGGAAATTCCCGCACTGCTGGCGAACGGCAAGCTGGCGGCGGTGGCGGAAGAGCTGAAAAAAATCGGCTACGCGCACGTCACGCTGGATTTGCAGGGCTACCGGCGCGGCAGCACAAACGAGGTTCTGGGCAAAAAATGAATCCACGGAGGGACGAGTTGCACGAGCCCCCTGACCGACTTTGAAGCATGGGACTCGTGTAACTCGTCCCTCTGAAACTCAGGCCGACGGCGCAGCCATCTTTTCCTGCAAGCGGCGAA
Organism: uncultured Bifidobacteriaceae bacterium; assembly: GCA_964444085.1. Lineage (GTDB taxonomy): Bacteria > Verrucomicrobiota > Verrucomicrobiia > Limisphaerales > UBA11358 > UBA11358. The sequence continues at coordinate 8,448 of CAYUGC010000065.1, forward strand.
GCTGGTTTTCCAATTGGGTCACGCGGCTGTTCAGACGTTCCAAGGTCTTGCGCGTCTCGGCGGGAACAGCCACGCAGTCCTCGCAATGATGGCGCGTGGCGGCGCTGCCTTTGACGGGATATTCAAACTTCCGGCCGCAGGCGCGGCAGGTGCGGGGACGTTCTCCTGAAGCAATTGACTTCAACATGAAACTTGCATGGGCAGCACAACGATTAATTAATCAAACGAAAGCAGCACCTCAAGTTTCAAATTCGCCAGCCATGCCAAACAAACCGGGCTGGATCCTCCGAAGACGTGCGTCTTGGAGAATCCAGCCCGTGAACCAGAGTGCTTTTTAGGGATGGTGCAAACGGTAGAACACGGACGGGCTCGCCGGGTTGACGGCGATGTTCGTGGAGGTGATGCTCTCGCTGCCGGGAACATCCACCCAGTTGGTGCCGAGGCCGACGCTCAAGCTGTTGGTCTGTTCCTGCAAGATCCAGCCGGCATTGGTCGGCCACGCGAGCGTCATGGTGCCAGCCGAGACCGACACCTGGATCTGCGGTGCATTGGGATTGATGGGCGACGGGATCTCCAAACTGCCGGGGCCGCTGAAGTAGGCCGGCAAGGTCGTGCTATTGTAAACGCCCGGCGACTGGCTGACACCGCCCAAGACCAGTGCGCTGATTTGGTTGGTCGTGCTGAAGTCCAGCTTCAACACCGCGGCATTGGTGATGATGACGGTGGAATTGGTCGCCAGCGTCGCCTGCGCGAGTTCCAGCGTGCCGCCATTGACCGTGGTGTTGTTCGTGTAAGTGTTGAGGCCGCTCAACGTCAATGTGCCGGCCCCGTTCTTGGTCAGACCGCCGTCCGGATCAACGCCGTTGTTGACCAAGGCTTGAGCAATGGTCACGTTAAAACCGGCCGTGTCAATGATCGCACCGCCGCCGCGCACGTTGGCCGAGGCGCTGCCGGTTCCGAGGGCCAGGAACGACGCATTGTTGTCCACCGCCTTGAGCGTGCCGCCGTTGAAGTTGAACGTCCGGGTGCCCGCCGTATTCGCGGACAGGATGCCAAACACGGTCAAGGTGCCACCGTTGAGGTTGAAGGTGTTTTGGACGGTTCCGCCAGATCCCAGATGCATATCCACCACGCCCGATCCTCCGACCGTGGTCGCATTGTCACTGTAGAACGTGATGGCACCGCTGTTCAGGTTGATCGTATTGGTGCCGGTGTTATTGTCTCTGGCAAAGCGAATGTCCGTGTTCGCGTTGAGCTTCAAGTTGCCACCGTTCACGTCCAACTCGGAATTCGCCGTATCCCACTGGTTCATGACGAACCAGCGTTTGGTCGTGGTGGCAATGTTCACCGTACCGCCGTTGATGATCATTTTGCCGATGTCGCCACCGGCTCCGCTGCCGGCGAAACCGAGCATAGCGTCACCTTCGCTGTTCAGGGTGCCGCTGTTGACCGTGACGGTGCCCTTGGCGGTGCTGGACGCATTGGCACCACTGCCGACGCGCAATGAGCCAACGGAAACCGAGCCGCCGTTGAGGTTCAAGGCACCTTTGCCGCTGTTGATGCCCACATTCATGGTCGCGGTCAGGGCGGACACGGTGGCGGTGCCGTTGACATTCAGCGTCATGTCGGAGCCATCCGATTCACCGATATGGAAGTTGCCGTTGGACACGATCAACGAAGAGGTGTCACTCAACGTGATCGAGCCTTTGGGCATGTTCGCCGAGTTGCCGCCACTGAAACCGGCGCTGCAGTCCGATGCGGTCACCGTCGCGCCATTGGTCAGGACCAAGTCTGAAGAAACCGCGCCGACACCATTGCCACGGCCAACGGAAAGCCAGGTGGAAATGTTCAGAGTGGCGTTATCCACCACGATTCTGGCGTTGTTGCCCGCGCCGCCGTTGGCCACGACACCGCCGATGACCAATTCGCCGGCCACCGTGTTGGTGCTGCCATTTTTGAAGGCCAGCGTGCCGGACTGGGCGATGAGCGGGCCGCTAAACCCGCCGGAAGTCGCCTGCGCCGAATCCCAGGTGCTGTTGGACGAAATCACCAGCGAGCCGCCGCCCTGTTTGAACAGAGAACCGCTGCCCGAGTCCGAACCGCCCATCATCGTGTTGGCCGTGCCGGTCACCGTGACCAGGTTGCCTCCCTTGTTGACGCCCTGCCCGAGGGTCAGGTTGCCGGCCGCCGCGTTGAAGGTCTGCGCCGCGCTCAACGTGATCGGCACGTTCAAGATTTGCGCGTTCGCCGAGTTGTTGGTGATGCCGCCGGCCAACGTCAGCGTGCTGCTGGTCGTGCTGCCGATGGTAAAGCTCGCGGCGTTGTTGCTGAAGGTCAGGCCGGTCACGCTGTAGCTATTATCCATGTCCGGTGACGTGCCCACGGTACCGGCGAAGATCAGGCTGTCGCCGGACATTTCAGGCGCCCAGCCGACCACCCAGTTCGGATTGGTGGACCATTTTTGATCGCTGCCGCCACCATTCCAGACTTCCGTGGCGGTCACCGCGAGTGAAATGTTGGCCGTGCCGATCTGGCTGTTGCTGTCGGTGATCACCGCCGACAACGTGTAACTTCCGATCGCCGCACTGCCCGGGACGGTGATGGTGTTGGTGTAAACATGAACCGTGCTGGAGATCGTGCTGGCAAGCACCAAGGCCACCGAGGACGGCCCGCCGATGGTGCTGGCGTTCAACACCACGCCAGTGTTCGGATCCACCGTGCCGCTGCCGTTGGTCACCGTGACACTGATCAACACGTTCTGGTTATGGATCGCCGTGGACGGGATGGCCACCCCGCTGCCCGTGGGCGGGTTGAAGGTTGAATAATGCAGTCTCACTTGATTATTCACCGGGTCGGTGACCACCGAGAAATTGGCCGCGTTGACCGGCTGGACATCCCAGACCGGGGTGCTGGCAAAGTTGCCAGTAATGCCAGTGGCGGTGATCAGCACATAGTCGGCGGTGGTGTCCAGACTGACGAGAGTGCTCGGCGCTTTGATATGGAGGGCGTTGCCGTTCAAGGCCAACGTGCCGGAACCGTTGATCTGGTCATTCGCTCCGTTGTAAGTGGTGCTCAAGTCAAAATTAACCGTTGCGCCGCTGCCCAAGGTCAGGCCGCCAGTGAAGAACAATGTGCCAGCCGTGCCGTCCGTGCCCGGGAAAATCTTCGAGCTGGAAGCCGTCACCAGGGCGTTGACCGTGCCATCGCCCAACAGGTTTTTGCCGCTGCCCAAGGTGAAGGTGCTGAGCGACGGATCAAAGGTCGCACCGAGGCCAACAATAATGTTGGTCGAGGCAATTGAACCGCCCGTGGCCACCGCCAACGTGCCGTTGCTGATGGTCGTGTTGCCGGTGTAGGTGTTCGCGTTGGTGAGCGTGAGCGTGCCGCTGCCGGTCGAGACAAGGCCGCCGCTGGTATTCGGTGCCAGAGATCCGCCGGTGATGACCGCCGGAGTCGTCGCACCGCCGCCGCTGACCACAAAGATGGGCGTGGCTGTGTAGTTCACACCCGGGCAGGTGACGATGACGTTCGTGACGACACCCGTCAGCGGATTGATCTGGGCAATGGCGGTTGCGCCGATGCCGGTAGTGTCACCCGCGGCGTTGGTGATGGTGATGATGGGCGGAGCGATGTAGCCGGTGCCGCCACTGGTGACGCTGGCACTGTGGATGCCGTTGCCCGCAGGCGCGAGCAGCGCCTGACCGATGGTGATGGCGTTACCGTTGTTGTCAATGGTGGCGCCGCCGCTGTAAATGTTGGCGCTGTTCACGGTCAAGAACGTGAGGCTGCCGGCGCTGGCCTGCAGCGTGCCACCGTTGAAGCTGACCCGCCCATTGTTCCCCTGATAGCCCCAGGGAGCCCAACTGCCCACAAGATTCACCGAGAGCAGGCCGCCATTCAAATTCAAGATGGAGGTGCCATTTCCCAAACCAACTCCCTGACTGGAAGAATTGACGCTGCCACCCAAAATATTGATGACGGAGGTCTGACCCGAACCAAAGTTGCAGATAAGCCCGCCGCCAGCGAAACTGAGCGAGCCGCTGAACACGTTGAGCACACCGGTCTGAGCCGCGTTGCCGCGCGCCATCACCAGCCAGCCGGTGTCGGTCACGGTGCCGCCATTGACTTCAAAGAGCGCATTGCCGCCGTTGCCGCCCGACGCGCCCCAACTGCCGAGTTGCAGTTCGTTCATGCTGATGGTGCCGCTGTCAATCCGGCCGTAGCCATAGGTGCCGGGCATATGCCCAAGGAAGGCGGTGCCGGTGCCCAAGGATATCGTCCCACCGGTTTGCCACAACGCGCCAACCGCGTTGGTGACGGTGCCAACGGAGATGGTGTTCGTGCCACCGCCCAATGAACCGGAAACGGTCAAAGCCGCGTTGCCGGCCAGGCCGGCCACGGTCACGTCACCGCCGGACACCGATCCGGGAACAGAGAGGGTTCCGGCGTTCACCACGGTTGGTCCGCCGTAGAGGTTGGCCGCCGCGAGGCTGATCAGACCATTGCCCGTCTTGGTAAGGCCGCCGCCCAAGTCCGCGAGGGGCACGTTCAAGGTTTGCGGATTGGCGGAATTGTTGACCAGGCTTCCGCTGCCGGAGAGCGTCAGCGTGCTGGCGGTGGTGCTGCTGATGGTGCGGCTGACCGCCCCGCTGTCAAAGGTCACGGCGGTGACGGTGTAATCGTGGTTCATGTCCGGCGTCAGGCGCGCGCTGCCGGCGAATTCCAAGCTGTCGCCAACGTAGCCGGGCGCGAGCAGGTTGGTCCAATTCAAGCCCGTGCTGAACAAATCGTTCGCACCCGCGCCGTTCCAGACATCGTTGCCAACAACGACGGTCAGCGGAATGTTGACCAGGCCGGTGAGCGGCACGGTGTCAGTCAAGGTCGCCACCAAAGTCTTGCCACCCGCGAGCGTGTCCGGCGTGACGGTCAGGGTGTTGGTCCAGATATTGCCGCCTGCGGCCACAAGCGCAAAGGTGGGGGAACCACCGATCGGGCTGGCGTCCACGGTGACGCTGGTGACGCTGCCACCGGTGCCGTTAGTGGCGGTGACGCTGATGAAAACATTTTCGTTGCGCACGACCGTGGCCGGCGTGGCCGAGCCGCCGCCCTTGGGCGCGGTGGAAGCCGCGTATTGCAGCTTGACGGTGTTGCCGCTGGTCATGACGGAGAAGTTACCGGCGTTGAGCGGCTGAACGTCCCACGAAATTCCCGCGAAACTGCCGGCAATGGGGTTCAGCGATGTAATCAACGTATAATCGGTTGCCTGCAAACTGGCTGAGGTGCTCGGAGCCTTCACGTGAAGGATGTTGTTGTTGAGGGTCAGCGTGCCGGCCACGGTGATGAGGTCGTTGGAACCGGTGGCCGAGGTGCCGACATCGAAATATGCAAGCGCACCGGAGACCAGCGTGAGATCGTTGTTGAAATGGTTCGTGCCATAAGCGCCATCAGTGCCGGCATAAATTTTCGAGCCGGAAGACGTGTTCACCGAACCAACAACCGTGCCGCTGCCGAGCAGGCTTTGGCTGCCGCTCAGGGTGAGGCTCGTGCCAGAAACGTCAAAGGTCGCGCCCACCGCCGTGGTGATGTTGGAAGATGTCAAAGAACCGGTCAGCGCCAGCGTGCCGCCATTGACCATGGTGTTGCCGGTGTAGGTGTTCGCGCCTTGAAGCGTCAGCGTGCCGCTGCCGATCTTGGTGAGGCTGCCCGGGCCGCTCATCACGCCGGAATAGGTTGTGCTCGCATTGTTGTTGCCAATGGAGAGAGCGATGGCATCAGAGCCGTAGGCGTGAGACGTCTCGTTATACCCTTTCAGAACCACATTAGCGCCGCCAGTCAAAGCACCAAGCGTCGCCGAGCCAATGCCCGTGGCGAAAACCACCGGGCTGCTGCCAAACTGCTGGTTGCTGTTGTTGCCGCCACTGAGATCAATTGTTGCATTTTCCATCGCAAGGCTCGAATTGATGCCGATATAGCTGCCGCCATTGTTTCCCGACATCGGAACAATCGTGACGGTTCCTGAATAGGTGTTGGTGTTGCCAAAAAAGACGATCGAGGTGTTCCAAACATTGCCCGTATTAAAGCCGGTTTGCTGGAGCTTCATGTTTCCGCTGCCGCTCACGACACCGTCAATGAACAGACCCTTGTTCACATCACCACCGCCACCGTTCCAGGTCGCCCCCAGCGTGCCGCCGCCCGTGCCGACGGTCAGCGCCCCTTGCAGGTGCATGAAACCGTCCGATTCATAAATGGTGGCACCATTAACGGTGACGGCATTCGGAATATCATATGTCTTGCCATTTTGATTAGCGGTGGAACCGCCGCTGCCAATATCGATTCCCAAATTGAGCAGCGTGCCTGGGTTCATCGTTATCGGCCCGGTGCCGAAAGGGGTGACTGCCCCATACGCGCTGGATCCCGCCCCATACCTGGCAGTGCCGCTGTAACCGAGCGTTCCTGCATTGACCACCGTGCCACCGGTATGGGTGTTTTGATTCCCCAACTTCAAAAGCCCAGCGCTATTCTTGACGAGCGTCACCGGCGTCGCCCCATTGTCCTTGATGATGGCCCAGAGGGTCCAGTTGTTGTCAGTGCCACCGGGAACATACACATCAAGCTCGCCGTTGCCCGCGCCCGAAGTCAGAAAGCCAGCGTTGCCCATGAACCAGCGGCTGGTGTTGCCCGCCATCAGCAAACCGCCGCTGCCGAGCGTGCAGGTGACACCGGAGTTGATGGTGAAATCGTTCAACTCGTTCAGCGAATTGATGGTGGCATTGGCGGTGAGCGTGATGCTGCCGCCGGCATTTTTCCAGTTTTGCGCCGAGGCGCCGGCCCCGGTGGTGGAGCCGGACACGGCAGTATAGCCGGAATAGGTGATGATATTGCCGCCGCTGATGGTCGCCCAGTCGCCGCCGCTGCCACTGATGCCATTGACCGTGGCCCAACCGCCCAAGATGCCGCCGGCATCATTGGCCAGCGTGGAACTGGTCACGCCGGAAGCTGAAAAATCAACCGCCGCGCCGGTGCTGCGAGTCACGGCACCGTTGATGGCGAGAGTCCCGCCGGAGCCGACTTGCCAGAGTTGTTGCCCGCCGGAAAGCGAGAGGGGGTTGTCGATGGTGGTCGTGCCGCTGCCGAGCGTGCTGGCGTCAATGCCGCCCGCGCCGAGCGTGAGCGTGCCGGAGCCGGACACCGTGTAGCCGGTGGTGGTGAATTGGAGATTGGACGCGCTCAAGCTGGTGTTGAGTGTCACCGTGCCGGCCGTGCCGGCAAAGATCGCCGAGTTGGTGCCGGCGGCGGAATTGTCCGCCCAGTTGACATCGCCGCCACCGTTCCACCAGTTGGCGGTGCTGTTGAGATTCCAAGTACCCGTGCCGCCCAGGGTGCCGCCGCCCAACTGATCCCAGTTGAGGCTGTCCGCGCGGGTGGTCATCACACCGGCGGCCAAAATCAGACAGAGTGTGGTTAATTTTTTTAGCATGGGGGTTTTCATATTGGGAAACAAACGGCTGATGGATTTGACTGGCCGTGGGCTAAACGGCATCAGGGATTGCGAGTGCGTGGTTTGGGGTTTCATGGTTGGGGGCTGGCTGGGTTGGGTTACGGCAAAATTCCGGGCGCAAATAAAGATGACAGTTCGACTTTCAATGGGTTGTTCAAAGGAATTACTGAAGAACCTAAATTAACCCCGAACATTCGCCTACCCCTCAATTGAGGGGGCTACCAGGGAAAACTTCCGCCGAGCGAACGACGCCAAACGCCTTGATTTTATTCAGTAATATCACCCGCCGTGCCGCCCGCCAACATCAGGGTGGTTTCAAAAAAATCTGCCGCCGGAGCGCGGCGTTTACGCCGCTTCAACGTGGCCTTGCCAATCCACGTTGAAGCGGGCTAACGCCCGCGCTCCGATGGCGGCGGGCACGCCATCAGTGGCCACGCTTTTAAGCAAACGCTCTAAAAGTCAAAACGGGCTTTGCGATTCCTCGCAAAGCCCGCCGGGATATTTGATGACCGGAGAATTAATTTGCCCGGCGACGCCAGAGCAACAGGCTGGCACCGCCAAACATCGCCAGCGTCATGCTGCCGGGTTCGGGCACGGCAGCCACGATCAACGGGGCGCTCGCATCGGAGCCAAGACTGTAAAGACTGGACACCTGCCCCGCGGTCAGCGCCCCGCTGAAGATGCCAAAGGAATAGGTGGAGCCGGTCAGGGCTGGATCGCCATAAGGCGAGCCGCCATTGATGCCAATGTCGGTCAAAGTGGACAAATTGAAGCCCGGATTCGTGACCGTGGCCGGCAAGCTCGCATAATTCGCGAGCTGCCCGTCAACGTAATAGGTCAGGGTTGTGCCATCATAGGTCGCCACCACTTGATGAACTCCCGGGCTGTCCAGATAGATGCCGTTGGCAAAGTAATCCCAACCGCCGGTAGCGGTTCCACCGGCACCCCTCATCGCAACCGAGGATTGCCATGGATCACCGCCACGAACCGGAGTGGCAAGCAAGTAGTTGCCCTGCGTGCCATCACTGAAGGAGTAAAGGGTGTCAAATTTGGGCCAACCGGTGGTGCAAGTGAACCAGTCTTCAATTGTAAACGAGCCGTTGATGCCCGACACCGCGCTCGAATTCAGCGTCAACATCGGCCCGGTTCCTCCCCACTGGCCACTGGTGCCGCCATTGTTACCAGCGGTGACCAAGGCACCTCCAGTAATAGATGCGCCGCCCTGAAGCGTGCCGTTGGCGGTGCCGACTTGGTCGTTGGCCGTGCCGGTTGAAAACTGATAATAGTGTTCCAAGTCGGACTGGGCGTTAACGGAAACGGCCAAAGCCAGCAGGCTGGCCGTTAATGCAAGGGTGGAAGTTCGATGGAATGTTTTCATGGGTGTTAAGTTTGTCTGGGTTCAAGCGGGATGTTAGCAAGCAGGACTTGGCCGCCTATCCCTCAATTGTGGGGGGAAAGTGGATCAGCGCGCGGCGATGACCTGGATACTCTACAGCTGCGCACCGTCCCTACCACCCGCCCCGATCCGCTTGGTGCCAAGGTTGATGGAAACTGTCACATGTCGTTATTTGGCGCGTTTTGGCGCGTTTTGGCGTTTTTGTCACTGGCTTTTTGTGTGCGCCGGCGGCTGCGAGGATTTGCTCGCGCTGCTCGGACCTTGGCGGCTCGCGGGGACGGTGGCAGCGCCACTGGCAATCGCCCCACCGATCCGCTTTA
>CAYUGC010000066.1:0-17197 GCA_964444085.1 uncultured Bifidobacteriaceae bacterium
CCTTTACCACCGCCAAATGCAAAACTGGTAAAGAAAAGGTAAAGAAAAGGTAAAGAAAAGGTAAAATGGATCGGTGGGGCGATTGCCAGTGGCGCTGCCACCGTCCCCGCGAGCCGTCCGGGTTCCTGCGCTGGAGCCGCCCGGCCACTGGCCGGACCGAACGGTGGCGCTGGGTTTTGCCTGCCTGAACGAAAAGTGTCCCCCTCTCTCCCCCTGCCGCCGCATCTGATCCACGACTTCGTTCAAGTATTTGCTCACAGGTCTGTTTACGGGAGGGGGATGACGACGGCTCGTTGCCTATGCAGTGCTACACGAGCCTCAACAATATGATACTCGTCATATATCAAGCCAACCCGCGTTGCGGTAATTTCCGCCAAAATTAGCCGAATTCGCGAGATTAAGTTTGTAGTCTGTCTGGCTTTGTATTTGTATTTCGCAGTCTCAGGAAGGTGGTTTTGGCCATGCCACAGACAAACTTTCTAGGGCTCAAGGCGTGCATCATCGTGAAAACTATATTGCAACAGGTAAACTCAAGTTTATGTTTGATGATTTAACTTTTGGAACGAATCGCCTGTGGATGCGACACAAAAGAGCGGCCTTGCTTTTGTCGCCACACCGTATCGCCCGCCGGGGCTTTTCAAAGCTCGTTGCGGCGATTTCCGTGACGATATTGGGAGGCCTGTGGTTTTCTGGTTCGTCCGCGCTGGCGGCGGACGAAATCTGCGCCTCCTGCGGCCAGCAGGTGAGCGTCAGCGGCGACTTTGCGCATTGGAAAGACAATGCGTCCACCCCTGTCGAAGGTGCCGGTGACAATGCCGCGGCCTTTCGCGAAGACATCAACGGAAAAAGTTTCGAGATCACCATCGCCCATTTGCCCGCCGGCAAATACACCGTCACCATCGGTGCCGTGGAAACCGTGGCGGGCGCGGCGGGTGAACGGGTGTTCGACGTGACTTCGGGCGACGTTGCGCTGGCCAGGAATTTTGACATCTTTGCCACGGCCGGCGGCGCGCGAAAAGTCGCTTTCATCAACGGTGCCGTTGAGCATGAGGATGATTCCCTCAAGGGACCGCTGAAGATTTCGTTTTCGGCGAGCAAGTGGATCGCGAAATTTAATACGTTCGAGATCAAGAATGCCTCGGGTGCTTCGGTTGTCGCGTTCAGCGCTTCGGAAATGGCGGATCCTTTTTCTGCTGCCGCCATGCGTGTTCCGGAAATCACCGATCCGCCCATTTGGCGCGATGCGTCAAAACCATTGAAAGCACGGGCGGATGATTTGATCCGCCGGATGTCGTTGGCCGAAAAGGTGGCGCAGTTGGCGAACGGCGCGCCGGGCATTCCGCGGATCGGGCTTCCGGCCTACAATTACTGGAACGAGGCGCTGCACGGCGTCGCGAACAGCGGCGTGGCCACCGTCTTCCCGGAACCGGTCGGCATGGCTTCCACCTGGCATCCGGAATTGTTGAAGCAGGAAGGCAATGTCGTGGGCATCGAAGGCCGGGCCAAGTTCAACGACTACTCCACCAAACACAACGGCGACGCGAAATGGTGGTTTGGGCTGACGTTCTGGACGCCGAACATCAACATTTTCCGCGACCCGCGCTGGGGCCGCGGCCAGGAAACTTATGGCGAAGACCCATATCTCACGGGCACCATTGGCGTGGAGTTCATCAAGGGATTGCAGGGCGACGACCCCAATTACATGCTGGCGATGGCGTGCGCCAAACATTACGCGGTTCACAGCGGCCCGGAAGCGGATCGGCATCGCTTCAATGCCGTGCCGACCGAGCGCGATTTGTTTGAAACGTATCTGCCGCAGTTTGAGCGGGCGGTGCGCGAGGGGAAAGTGGGCGGCGTCATGGGTTCTTACAATGCGGTGAATGGCGTGCCGGCCTGCGCGAATTCCTTCCTGCTCGACGATCTGTTGCGCAAGCAATGGGGATTCGACGGTTACATCGTCTCGGATTGCGACGCGATTCACGATATCTGGGGAAAACAACAGCATCATTACGTGGCTACGCCGGAAGAGGCGGCGGCGGCGGCGGTGAAGGCCGGCTGCAATCTCTGTTGCGGCGGCGATTACAACGCCTTGGTGCGCGCGGCGCAAAAGGGACTGATCACCGAAAAGGAAATCGATCAGGCATTGTATTACACCTTGTGGACCCGCTTCCGGCTCGGGATGTTTGATCCGGCGGAAAAAGTTGCCTACTCGACCATCACCATCAAAGACAACGATACCCCTGAGCATCGGCAGCTTGCTTTGCAGATCGCACGGGAATCGCTGGTGCTGCTGAAGAACGACGGCATCCTTCCGCTCAACCGCGCCAAGATTAAGCGCATCGCCGTGGTCGGCCCTAATGCCGCTTCGGTGGGGATGCTGCAAGGCAATTACAACGGCTCGGCGTCGCATCCGGTGACCGTGTTGAATGGCATCAAGGCCGTAGCCGGGGCGAACATTGATGTGACTTACGCCCAGGGTTGTCCGCTTACCACCGAACCCATTCGGGGTTTTGGCCGCCAGCCATCGCTCCAGACTCGTCCGCTGCCGGAACTTCAGGCGGAAGCCATCAGCAATGTGATCGCGGCCGACCTCGTCATCTACGTCGGCGGCATCACGCCCCAGCTTGAAGGCGAGATGCACGACCGCACCAGCATTGAGCTGCCCCAGGTGCAGGAGGATCTCGTGCGGGCACTTTACGCCACCGGCAAACCGCTCATCATGGTCAATGGCAGTGGGTCTGCCATCGCGCTGCCGTGGGAAGCCAAACACCTGCCGGCAATTCTTCAAGTCTGGTATCCGGGCGAGGAAGGTGGTCGCGCCGCCGCCGAAGTTCTCTTTGGCGACATCAACCCTTCCGGCCATCTCCCGGTGACGTTCTACCGGGCCACAGCGGATCTGCCGAGTTTTACGGATTACTCCATGAGCAACCGCACCTACCGCTACTTCAGCGGCAAGTCGTTGTTTGCATTCGGTCACGGCTTGAGCTATACCAAGTTCGATTACAAGAGCGGCAAACTGGAGTCGAAGACAATTGCCGCTAATGGCACCGCGAAAGTGACGTTCACTGTGAAGAACACCGGCAAGCGCGATGGCGATGATGTGGCGCAGGTTTATTACCGTCACGTCAACTCCAGCGTTCCCCAGCCGAAGCTCGCGCTGTGCGGTTTCGTTCGCGTGCATCTGCAACGAGGCGAATCCAACCAGGTCACGATTGAAGTCCCCGCTGAACGACTGCGCTTCTGGGACACGCAAAAGAAACAATATGTGGTGGAGCCGGGGAGCTATGAATTTCTCATCGGTGCGGCGTCAGACGACCTCCGGCTGAAATTGCCAATGACGATTACCAACCCCTGAAATCAAATAACGGGAAGCAAACAAACGACGAACAACAACAACAACTATGCGAAACATCCTATCTAAAACCCTCTGTGTCTGTGGCGCTGCGGGCGTTCTGGCCTTTGTGGCCGGCTGCCAGACTGATAACCAAAGTTCAACGTCATCCGCGTCGGCTGCGGTGCAAACCTCCGCGTCGACGGCAGTGGCAGTTCAGACCTCGGCAGCGCCGGCTGCCACAGCGGTAAACGGCGTCATTCGGATCAAGGCCGGTTCCTCCGAGCCGTTCAAGGATTCCAGCGGCAACGTTTGGCAGGCCGAACTGGGATTTGAGGGCGGCGATGTGGCTCAGCGCGACTCGGCTGGGGAAATCGCCAATACAAAAGATCCCGGACTTTTTCAGTCGGAGCATTACTCAATGGAGTCTTTCTCGTGCGCCGTTCCGAATGGAAAATACACGGCCAAGCTTTACTTTGCCGAGACCTACGACGGGATCACCGGCCCCGGTCAGCGCGTGTTTTCCTTCAATGTACAGGGCCGCGAGTTCAAGGATTTCGACGTGTGGGTAAAAGCCGGCGGCCCGAACCGCGCCTATGTTGAGACGGTGCCGGTGGAAGTGACTGACGGGAAGTTCAAAATCACCTTCACCAGCAACATTGAGAACCCCCAAATTAATGCCGTTGAACTGATCCCTGCGGCGCTCGCGGCGGCAGTCCAAGCTTCGGCAGCGCCGGCGGCAACACCAGCGCAGGGCGTTATTCGGATCAAGGCCGGTTCCTCCGAGCCGTTCAAGGATTCCAGCGGCAACGTCTGGCAGGCCGAACTGGGGTTTGACGGCGGCGATGCGGTTGAGCGCGACTCGGAACTGGCCATTGCGAACACCAAGGACGCCGGGCTTTATCGGTCGGAACATTATGGGATGAACTCCTTTTCCTGCGTCGTTCCCAACGGCAAATACTTGGCCAAGCTTCACTTTGCCGAAACTTTTGAAGGTGTCTCCGGCGCGGGCGAGCGCGTTTTCTCCTTCAATGTCCAAGGGCGCGAGTTCAAGGATTTTGACGTTTTCGTCAAGGCCGGCGGCTCAAACCGCGCCTACATCGAAACCGTGCCGGTGGAAGTCACCAACGGGAAATTCACCATTACTTTCACGAGCAATGTTGAAAACCCCCAAATCAACGCGATTGAGATTGTGCCGCAGTCATAATTTGGCCCGGTTATTTTTTCGCACGGCAGAAGTCTGCCGAAATTTACAGGCTGCCCGAAGTCGGGCAGCCTGTTTTGATTTGAACCTGAAATCCGAAGCGGCCAGCCCTATGTATCGGCGACGCCCCGTCGCTGTGGGGATGATTGCGACGCCCTCGTCGCACTTTTCCGGCCAGCGTAACATGAATGCGTTCCGCTTAAACGGGCACGGCCAGTTTCTTGATTCGAGAAATGTTGTCCCGGACCTCCGCCAGACTTTCGCAGCCGATGGAAAAACAGTGGACGGCGTCTTTGGCGAGGGCGTAGCGTAAAGCTTCGTTGTGGCGGTCTTCGACCAAGCTGCCCTCGCCCAGGATTTTGATGCCGATGACCCCTTTGCCGTTGGCTTTCATCTCCTTCAGAACCGGCAGGACGATCTCAGGTTCATCGTCCATGCGCTCCCCGGCGGGATTGATCCGCGCCATGCAAATATCTAGCCATGGATTCTTGGCGGCCACTTTCAGCGCTTCAACCGAATGACAACTGATCCCCACTGAGCGCAGAATCTTTTTCTGCTTGGCCTCCGCCATGACCTCCATGGATCCCTTGTCCGCCTCATCCCAATCAGGTCTCATGCGGGTGTGGAGCAGGAGGATGTCAATGTAATCGGTGCCGAGTTCCTGAAGAAACCGGTCAATGTCCTCCTTGGTTTTCTTGGCCGACCAGGCGTCGGTTTTGGTGAGAATGGTCACCTTGTCGCGCGGGACTTTTTTCAGCGCGGTCTTCACCGCGTCGTGGGTGCCGTAGGAATCAGCCGTATCCCAGAAGAAAATCCCCTTGTCATAGGCCGCTTTCAACATGTCCGCGACTCCTTCGACGCCGAGTGCCCGAAGCTGATTGGAGCTTTGCCCTGCGCCGTAGGTGCCGGTGCCGACTCCCATCCGGGATACTTTGATCTTGGCGGGGCCGAGTTCAATCACGTCGGTTGCGTGGCGAATGGTTGTATTCTCGGTCTCGGCGCAACCGGCTTCGAACGGCAAAGTTGCGGCGGCGGCCCCGAAGGCCAGCGAACGTCCTATGAATTCTCTTCGGTTAATGTGCATGGTGTTTTGTTGTTTTTCAGTGGTGGTTGGCTTGCCCGGAAGGAAAATCACCGGGGCGATATTGTTTTATTTCTCATCGGGATCGTGTGGCGACGACACTGGTTCTGCGGCCCGTTTTAACGCTTCGAGGCTCAGGCTGTGCACTGCCACCCGCGCCCGGGCCAGCGCCTCTTTCGAGCCGGGACCGGCCGCTTCCAAGTGGGTCAGAAACTGCGCCATTTCCTCCGCCAATCTGGCGGATTTTGAACCCGGACGGTGGCAAGGCGCGCAAACGGAAGTTGAACCGGTGAGCATGGCAAAGGTGGCCGGTTTCATCGCATGGCTGGAGTGGCAAACCGTGCAACCCGGACGGTGCGGGGTGTTGAACAACTTCCCGTGCCGTGAGTCAGCGAACGCCTCCGCCGTGGCCGCGTGGCACTTGGCGCAGGTTTGGGAGATTCGCTGGGGATTGGCCGTGGACAGCGGATCGCTGACCGCGCGGGTGTTGTGAACGCCGTGGCAATCCACGCACTCGGCAGCCCGTTTGCGGCCCGCCGCGAGCCGCTGGCCGTGAACGCTGTTCGTGTATTGGGCCAGCGAATCCACACGGGGTGGCGGCTGGTATTTGCCCATGAAATTGGGGTCGCTGTGGCAACGCCCGCAGAATTCGGGGATGTCCCGGCGTTGGACTCGCAGTTTGAAGCCGCGACTTGCGCTCATGGCGATGTTCTGATTGCTTTCGCGGGGATCACCGCCATGGCAACCGGCGCAACTGATCGCCTTGGCGAAATGGATGTCATTGGTGAACTTCAGGCTCATCCCTTCCATGACCCGGTGACAATCGAAGCAGGAATCTGTGCTAGCCCAGACTCTGCAGCCCACAAGCATGAGCAGTCCGATCAAAATCGTTTTGCCCATGCCCGCTTCAGATTTTACCACGTTTCCAGTCATTTTGTTTCGGCACTCTTGTATCCCAGCAATGGCAACATGGTCTGGGCATAGCGTGCGCCCAATTCCCGATAGCCGGCTGGAGTGAAATGTAGATGGTCCGGACGGCCGGGGCAACCCGCCGAGGAAACAATGTGTGCGGTGGAAATCGTCCTGGGTAAGGCGTTTATGAGCTTGTTCATGCTGGCGCAAGCGCCTTTTTGATCCGCCCGCACGAGTTCGCCCACGATCAACGGCACGTCGGCGGCCTTGAGATTCAGGTCTTTGAGCAGATTCTCGTAAACGCCTTTAACTTTGTTGGGCCATTGCTTGTCGCCGTTGTTTGACTCGCCCTGGTGCAACAGGATTCCCTTGATGACACCGTCTTTCTGCGCCAGTTTCGCCGTTGCCACGAGATGCTGGTAAGGATTGCCGCTGTAGGTGGCGATGGTGTTGGTCATCCAATCCGGCGCGGTCGCGACATACGACTGAAATGTGTCTTTCTCAAACAATTCAATTTTGCAGCCGCCGATGGAAACATTGATGATGCCCACCTTGATGTTGGGCGGAAGATTGGAAACCAGCGTTCTGCCGAAATAATCGGCCGGGCAAAGACCGGCTGAGGGCCGGCACAGCGGCGGGACTGCCGGATACCAATTACCCTTGGTTCTGCCTTGGTCTGGAAAATCAACCGCTGCCAGAACCTGAAACCGTTCATCCACCAGACCCTTGTCCTGTTCTTCAATTCCCGGAAAGCCCTCCATATTGGACTGTCCAAAGCAGAGGAAAACAAAACGTTTGCCCGCATGGGAAGACGCGTTTGGCGTGGTGCAACTGGTCGTGCCGCATAGAATCAAACCGGCAAGCAGAAAAACTCCTGGGTTCAGTTTCATGGTCAATGATTGGTTGTTAATGTGGGTAAAAAGACTTTGGCAGGGATTTATCAAGGCGCGCTGCTCTCGTATGACGCAGCGGATTCAGGTGGCCCGCTCTTGTATCGGGGATAGTTGGGATACGAGCAAAGCGGCAGTCTGCGTCCGCCCGCAGTGACGACCAGCGTCTTGCCCGGAGCTTCGTTGCGCTCCGCCCAGGCGGTGATCAGTGCGGTGCGGTCGAACCGGTTTGGAATATCGAACGCGGCAACGGATTGTCCGTCGCTGTTTGTTCCGCTGCTCCGGCCGCCCAGACCGTGGCCCACTTGATGAATGACGAAGAATCGCGCGAACGCATCCGCTTGTTTCCGCCCCATCTTGTCCAGCACAGATTGGAAATAATCGAGTTGCGCGCCCGGCGACGCCAGCGTGTCGTCCGTGCCGATAGTCACGATCATCTTGCCGCCGCGCTGGTAAAATGCGGAGAGATCGGGATCGGTCGAGTCGAGCCAGGCGGAGAGCTGCTCGCGACGTTTGTTGAGCGGGCCGCCTTCGACATAATCCAGCGGGTTCGCTGCGAGGTTTTGCATGAGAAACCCGGTCACGCCGAGAACCCCCAGATGCCCGTGCATCGGCGCGTTTTCGTCAGCTCCCTCTTGCCCGCGAAAACGCCGGTCAGCGATCAGCCCGCTTCCGGCGGGATCGGTGTTCGGCACCCACATGCCAAACGAACGCACGCCGTTGGCCAGCGGCGTCGCGAACGGATAACGGCTGTAAACCAGCTTCAGCGTTTTAATCTGGCCATCGGTCAGCCGTGCATTGGCGGAGGTGTCCGCTGGATTCGGATCCATGCCATCCGCCGCGCGTAACGCCGCCCACGGATTGCGTTTGGGATCACCCTGCGACATGTCAAACAATGCGCGGGCCGCCATGTAGTTGTTGATGACGCCGTCCGCCAAGCCATCAAGCTTGTCTGCCTGGCGCATGAATTCGGCGCGAATGGCATTGGCTTTGGCGCGGGGTACCCAATTGGACAGCGGCTTTTCTTGGATACGAATCAGCTCGGGTGCCAGCATCAAGCTGGAGAAATTCACGATCGGAACGTCCGCCACGATTCCGTCGTAATCCGCCGGATAGCGCTGCGCGACCGTTAACGCTTCGCGTCCACCTTGCGAAGCGCCGATGTAATAATTGAAGCGTGGTCTTTCGCCATAGACGCGCTCCATGATGACCATTGTGGCGTCGTGCGTCTTCTTCATCTGCTGGTAGCCGAAATTGCGAATCGCCTCATCATTGAGTGCCCAATCGTCCCCGGCGCCCATTTGATGCCCGGAATCGCTGCCGTAGCGCGCGAAGCCTGCCGTGGGCGAACCGGGATGCTCGCCGCGCAACTGGGGCATGACTCCATTGATGCCGTAGCCGCCCATTTGAATTGCCCGCCGGCTCCAGTTGCCCGGAAGCAGGACGCGGAAGTTAATGGGTTTCCCCTTCGGATCCTTGGGGGCGATCGCGCCCTCGACCAATGCGTAGGCGACGGAGTCTTTCGTAGCCTCGAACCAGCGCGGCGGCGACAACGTCACCCCGCCGACGGGTTCGCCGATGGCAGAGACTGGGATCGAAGTTCCGACGCGTTCCACGGTGACCTCGGCTGCGGTAATCACCCGGTCGCTGGTTGGCACAGGCAGCTTCGTTCCTGGAGCAGGAATTGCCTCGGATGCCGCGATTGCGATGGGGAAGACAACCAGTGCGACCAGACAGTTCCGAGCAAAAGCCGGGAGCTGGCGGATAATGGTTTTGTTCGGAACGGTGTGATTCATCTGGATATTTTGTCACCGGCGCCCGCAAAAGAGAACGCCGGTGCAGTTGGCGAACTATTGTGGTTTTTGTGGTTCGCCAGTGGCAACGCGCATAACTGCGTCGAAAGCCGGCTTGGGCTGGTTTTTGCCGTCGAACAGCAGCGGGCGGCCTTGGGCGCGCCAGGAGACGCCGTCATTTACCCCCCAGAACGTGACCACTTTCACGGATTTTTCATGTTTCAGAAACGCCCGGAACAGTCCCGCGTAGGCATCGGCCAGCTTTTGGTCGGCGTCACTCACCAGGCCGCCCTGCGTGGTTTCGGGGTTGGCGGCAACATCCGCGCCGTTGCTGCGCTGACCGCCCCGCGCGCTGTTGACGTCGAGTTCGGTGATGTGAATGGGCAGGCCCAGCATCTCCAAATCCGTCAGCACTTCATCTTCCTCCTCAAAGCTCGGCGAGGTAACACTGACGTGGGTTTGGGAACCAATGGCCATGACCGGGACACCCTGTGCCTGCAATGATTTGATCAAAGTGATGAGCTTTTTGCGCTTGCCCGGGTTCTCCAGCGAATAGTCGTTGTAGCGCAGGATCGCATTCGGGTCTGCTTCGTGGGCGTATTCAAATGCCTTGTTGATGAAGTCCGGCCCGATGATTTGCTCCCAGGGTGAGTTGCGCAGAATATTGGTGCCGCCGTCGGCAATGGCCTCGTTCACGACGTCCCAGACCTTGATCTTGCCTTTGTAGCGACCGACCACCGTGGCAATGTGGTCGTGCATCCGTTGCAGCAACTCGTCACGCGACGCGTGCGGCCCGTTCATATTAAAACCACCAAAGCCACCACCGAAGCCACGGGCTAACCGCCGCCTGCCGAATCCATTTGTCCCGGGCGCGTCCGTGGGCGGAAGTGAGAGTGCCGAAGCGTTCGTCATTCCGGGTGGCAAATTGGTTCCTTGGAAAACCCAGTTTGGCGTCTGGGCGTGCCAGACGAGCGTATGCCCCACGAGATACAGGTGGTTGCGCAGCCCGAAGTTTACAAAGGCGTCGGCTGGGCCAAAGTTGTAACCGTCCGGTCCGGGTTCTGGCTGGATGAGTTCCCATTTTAGGTCGTTCTCCGGGACAATTTGGTTGAATTGTTTCAGGACGACCGACGTGTCTTTTTCAACCTGTGTCAGATTTCGGTTGACGTTCTCAGCCAAGACCGAGGTGCCGGTGGCGGCATTGCGGTTGATGGCCGTGCCGACAAGGAAATGATCCTTGTAAGCATCCTTGAGCGTCTTGGGCTGACCCAAACTGGTGGTGCAACCGGTCAGCAGTGCGGCTGTGGTGAGCAGGCCGATGCACAAGCTGATGTGCGAATTGTGATTTTTCATTTTTTTACGGGGGCCGCAACATTTTCATGGTTGAAGTGGCTGTTGAACAGAAAATTACAGCCCACATCCTTGCCGCCAAGCCGAGGGCTTTGGCATCCTAATCCACTCGCAACAGTCCGGCAAAATTTCATGCAATTTGATCTCTCTCTATTGACCTTGTTTGAAGATTGCCTGAAGCCAGTGCTAGAGCGCCATATGACGTTTATCGTATTGGCTGGCGTGCGGATTCTTCTGAAACTGTATTCAAACAAACAAAGCCCATTACGAATGGAAAATCGCCATTGCATCCCAGCTCTATGAATCAAAACAAACTCCTGATCACCTGCATCCTTGCCGCGACAGCCTCATTCGCCCCGCGCCTGATGGCGGATTATCCCGTCGCCTCGCACCGTTATCTGGCGGACCCGTCACCGTTGGTCACCAAAGATCGCGTCTATATCTATTGCTCCGACGATGACGAAAGCCCGGTCGAGGGCGGTTACAACATTCCGGACGTCGTTTGTGTTTCGAGCAGCGACATGAAGAACTGGACAGATCACGGCTCGGTTTTCTGGCCGGAAAAAACCACCAGTTGGGCGAAACGAAGCTGGGCGCCAGCCGCTATCGAGCGCGACGGCAAGTTCTTCCTCTACTTCGGCAATGGTGGCGGCGGCATCGGCGTCGTTTGCAGCACCAATCCAGTCGGCCCGTTCACCGACCCGCTTGGCAAGGAACTGATCAGTCACGGCACCCCGGGAGTGCAGCCGTCCACCAATATGTGGCTCTTCGATCCGGGAGTGTTCATTGACGACAACGGCCAGGCCTACATTTATTTCGGCGGCAACGACGACTGCAACGTCCGCGCGGCCAAACTGAACCGCGACATGATCAGCCTTGACGGCGAAGTCATCAAGATGCACGCGACCAACTTTTTCGAGGCGGCCTGGGTCTTCAAGCGCCAGGGGCTTTACTACTTCTCCTATTCGAGCACGCCCAAGGCGCAGATGCGCATTGATTACCAGACCAGCGACAATCCGACGAATGACTTCACCTATCGCGGTGCCGTGGCGGATCAGCCGCCAATCAATAACAACAACAACCACGCGGCGCAATTCGAGTTCAAGGGCCGCTGGTATCACGTTTGCCACAATCGCATCGTGGCCAAGCAGGCGGGTATCCCAACCGCTTTCCGCCGCAACTTGGCCCTGGAGGAATTCAGCTTCAATGAGGATGGCGGCATCAAGAAGGTGATTTTCACCACCAACGGCGTGGCCCAGCTCGGCCAGTTTAATCCCTATGTCCGGGTGGAGGGCGAAACTTTCAACGCGCAACACGGCGTCAAGACCGAGCCGTGCAGCTCGGGCGGCATGAACTTGACCGATCTCAACAACAGTGATTGGGTGCGGATCGTTGGGGTTGATTTCGGGTCGAAAGGCGCGAAGAAATTCAACGCCCGCGTCGCCAGCGCAGGGCAGGGGGGCAATATTGAACTGCGCCTCGGTGGCCTGGACGGCAAGCTCATCGGCACCTGCAACGTGGACAGCACCGGCGGCCAACAGACGTGGAAAGATGTTTCCTGCGAAGCCACCGGCGCAACCGGCGTGCAGGATCTCTATTTGAAGTTCACTGGCGGCGAAGGTTCGCTGTTCAACGTGGATTCCTGGAAATTTGAATAGGTTCTGAAGTGAACCGCCGACACAATGTTCTTCATGACAACGAAAATTTCTCTCGGTTCCAACCGTATCGGTGCAAACCGGGCTGTCATCGCTTTAATTGCTTGTTGTATTACGTTCACAGCTAAAGCTGCGGAACTTCCCGCCCCGGCAACTCCAGCAAGAATACTCCCGTTGTCTTCGGTGCGATTGCTGGACGGGCCGTTTGCCGACGCCGCCAAGGCCAATCGAAGGTATTTGCTGGCGTTGGAACCGGATCGTCTCCTTGCGCCGTATTTGCGGGAAGCGGGATTGGAGCCGAAGGCCAAGCCTTACGGAAACTGGGAAAGCATCGGCTTGGATGGCCACACGGCTGGCCATTATCTCTCGGCACTGGCGACCATGATTGCCTCCGGTAATGATACGTCGAACGGGGAGTTGCGCCGCCGGTTGGACTACATGGTGGCCGAACTGGGGCGTTGCCAGAAAATTTCCAGCGACGGCTATGTTGGCGGCGTTCCCGGCAGTGCCGAACTCTGGAAAGCCATCGCGGCAGGGAATGTTGATGCGATCAACCGCAAGTGGGTGCCATGGTATAACCTGCACAAGCTTTACGCCGGCCTGCGCGACGCCTGCCAGATCGTCGGCAACCAGCAAGCCCGCGAAATCCTCATTCGCTGCGGCGACTGGTGCGAGAAGATTACCTCCGGTCTTTCCGACGACCAGATGCAGCGGATGCTTGGTCAGGAACACGGCGGGATGAATGAAGTGCTGGCGGATATTTACGCCATTACCGGTGACGAAAAATATCTCCGCCTTGCGCGCCGCTTTTGTCACCAAGCTGTGCTTGATCCACTGGAGCGTCACGAGGATCAACTCACCGGCAAACATGCCAACACGCAAATTCCCAAAGTGATCGGCCTCGAACGCATTGCCACGCTGACCGGGGATAAGGAAGCTGATTCCGGTGCGCGTTTCTTCTGGGAAGATGTCACCGGTGAACGCAGCGTCGCGTTCGGCGGCAACAGCGATTCCGAACACTTCAATGATCCTAAAAATTTTCATGGCATGTTGGAAAGCCGTGAAGGCCCGGAAACCTGCAACACCTACAACATGCTTCGGCTGACCGAGCAACTATTCGCTTCCAGACCGGGTGCCGCGTATGCCGATTATTACGAACGCGCCCTCTACAATCATATCCTCGCGTCCATCAACCCGGATCATCCGGGCTACGTTTATTTCACGCCGATTCGCCCGGATCACTACCGCGTCTATTCGCAGCCGGACAAATGTTTTTGGTGCTGTGTCGGCACGGGCATGGAAAACCCTGGCAAATATGGCGAATTCATTTACGCCCAGGCCACGAACGGTCTTTACGTCAATCTCTTCATCGCTTCTGAAATCACGGTGACGAATCTTGACCTGACGCTTCGGCAGGAAACCGCTTTTCCAGATGAAGCCCGCACCAGGTTGACCTTGAAGCTCAAAAAATCAGCCGAATTCACACTCCTCGTTCGTCATCCCGGCTGGGTGGCAGCGGGTGAGTTTGCGGTCAAAGTGAATGGCAAATCAATCGCCGTCACCTCAACGCCTTCGTCCTACGCCGAAATTCGCCGCGAATGGCGGAACGGCGATTGCGTGGAGATTGAATTGCCGATGCGCACCACGGTGGAGCGTCTGCCGGACGGTTCCGACTGGGTCGCAATCATGCGCGGCCCCATCGTGCTGGCTTCGCCGGCGGGCACCAACAATTTGCGCGGCCTGTATGCCAGCGACAGCCGCATGGGGCAGGTCGCGGCCGGCCCGCTGGTGTCGCTGGATCAAGTTCCCGTGCTGCTGGCCAGCGCGAGCGATGTTCCGCAGCACGTTAAAGCCGACGCCGCCGCCGGGCCGATGCACTTCCGCCTTGCGGATGTTATCGAGCCTTCCACGACGAACGGCCTGCCGTTGATTCCGTTCTTCCGACTGCACGACGCGCGTTACCAGATGTATTGGCAACTGACGACGAAGGCGGAAGTCGCCGCCAAACGTGAACGTCTCGCCGCCGAGGAACACGCCAAGGCCCTGCTCGAGGCCAGCACGCTGGACCGAATCGCCCCCGGCGAACAACAACCGGAGGTCGAACATGACTTCAAGGGCGAAGGCAGTAACACGGGCATCGCCGAAGGCCGCCGCTATCGCGATGGCCAGTCGTTACAATACACGCTCAACCCGCGTAGCGAGAAAGCTGTGGATCTCGTCGTTACCTACTGGGGCGGGGACAGCGGTCGGACCTTTGACATTCTGGCCAACGGCACGCTTCTGGCCACCCAGGAACTCAAGGCGGAGAAGTCTGGCGAGTTCATTGAAAAACGCTATCCCATCCAGCCGGACGTGCTTGCGGTCGCAGCCGATGGACGCGTGACGATCAAATTCGTCGCCAAGGTCTGGGTGGTCGGCGGCATTTTCGACCTGCGGTTGATGAAGTCGGATTCCGTCAGAGCAACTGTTCCTAAATGATTATTCAATGAAGGCCTCCGTGAAAACCACATGAAAACCTTGAATGCCGCCCTAGCCACACTGCTGTTGGCTTTGGCCACTGGACCATCGTTCGCCGCCGAAACTGATGCGACCAATACCGTGGCCAAGCCAGCGGAACCAGTTGCCGGTTCAAATCCGTTGTTTCGGGACGCCTTCACGGCTGATCCTTCCACGCTGGTGGTGGGTGACACGCTGTATTGCTACACGGGGCACGACAAAGCCGTCGGCGGTCAGTTTTTCACCATGCCCGACTGGCTCTGCTATTCCACCAAGGACATGAAGACTTGGACGCCGCACGGGACCATTATGAAGGCGACGGATTTTAAATATGGTAGCCGGAATTCCGCGTGGGCGGCGCAAGTGATGGAAAAGGGGGGCAAATACTTTTTCTATGTGACCCTGACCCGTACCAACTCCGGCGAGCACTGCATCGCGGTGGCGGTGGGTGACAGCCCAATCGGGCCGTTTAAGGATGCGCGCGGCACGCCGCTCATCACGGACGGCATGACGACTGATTCGCGCCGGCCCAACGCGGACATTGACCCCACCATTTTCATTGATGACGACGGAACGCCCTGGCTGGCCTGGGGCAACGGCGATTGTTACCTCGTGAAACTCAAGCCCAATATGATCGAGTTGGACGGCCCGATTGAGAAGCTCGACATGACATCGCAATATTCCGAAGGCCCGTGGCTCTACAAACGCGGCAAGCTGTATTACAACGTCTTTGCTGCGGACGTGCCCGGCGTCCAACCGGAACAGATCGGTTACGCGACAGCGCCCGCAGTGGAAGGCCCGTGGACCTACCACGGACTGGTGACCGGCAAAGCGAAGGTCGGCTTCACGATTCATCCGGCGGTTGCCGAGTTCAAGGGGCAATGGTATTTCTTCTATCACGACGGCTCCACCACGATCAATGGACAAACCGGTGGCGATTGCCGCCGCTCCGTCTGCGTTGAATACCTCGACTACAATCCCGACGGCACGATCAAACCCATCACGCAGACGGCGGAAGGCGTCAGCGTGCCGCCAAAGAAATAACCAGAATCACGAAGCCCGCAAAAATCAATTTTTATGAAGCAAAGTTTATCCCTCGCCTTGTTCCTCGGAGTTCTGGCCATGACGCCTGCCTCCGTCTCAGCCGCAGTTACCGCGTCGAAAGAGTTGCCCAATGGGTCGCAATTCACAGTTGATGGCGGCACGCTCCTCATTCAATTCTGGTCGCCGGAAATTGTTCGGGTTACTTACGCCAATGCCGCCGAATTGCCGACGAACCAAAGCCTCTCTGTTGTCGCCAGTCCGGTGAAGGTGAAATGGACGCAGCGAGAAAATAATCATTCCATTACTCTGGCATCCACAGACATCAAGGTGATGGTTGATAAACAATCCGGCGCGGTTAGTTTTCTCGATGCTGCCGATAAAGTCTTGCTCTGCGAAACAGCGGAGGGCCGGAAAATTCAGTCAGCCAAGGTGGCGGGCGATTCGGTGACATCCTGCGCGCAATCTTTTGAGACAGCAGCGGATGAAGGTGTTTACGGCCTCGGTCAGCATCAGCGCGGCGTGTGGAATTACAACAGCGGTGGCAGCGTCAAGCTTGCACAGGCAAATACGGACGTGGGCATTCCGGTGATCACATCGAGCAAAGGTTATGTGCTCCTTTGGGACAATCCTGCCGTGACCACGATTTCATCCAGTGCGGATGATTCCAATGCCAGTCACAAAGTCATGCGCTGGTCGTCGGAATTTGGCCGGGTCATTGATTATTATTTCTGCTATGGCGACGGGAGCATTGATGCTGCCATGAAAGCTTATCGCCATCTCACCGGCGAGGCGCCGCTGATGCCCAAGTGGGAATTGGGCTTCTGGCAGTGCAAGGAGCGTTACGCTTCCCAAGACGAATTGCTCGGCGTGGCAAAAAAAATGCGCGAACTCAAAGTGCCCGTGGACGGCATCATTCAGGACTGGCAATACTGGCCACCCGGCACAAATACCTGGGGTTCGCATCTGTTTGATCCGAAGCGATATCCTGACCCGGCGGGCATGTTCAAGGAATTGCACGGGATGAATTACCATGCGCTTATTTCCGTGTGGGCAAAATTCGACCTCGGCAGTGAGAATAGCAAGGAACTCAATGCCGTCGGCGGGATGTTTCCGCAGGTCACGTCGTATGCTTTCCCGCCGGGTTACGGGCAGTGGTATGACCCGTTCGCGACCATCGGGCGGCAGACTTATTGGAAGCAAATGCGCGACAAGATTTTCTCCAAAGGCGCGGATGGCTGGTGGCTCGACGCGCCGGAGCCGGAAATTGGCGGTATGGGTTTCCGCACTTACAAGACCCCGATGGGACCGGGCTACGAAGTCTATAACGCCTATCCGCTGATGCACTCGATGGGCATTTATCAGGGACAGCGCGCCGCCACGGATCAGAAACGCGTCGTCATTCTCACGCGTTCGGCCTACGCCGGCCAGCAGCGCAACAGCG
>CAYUGC010000067.1:0-14717 GCA_964444085.1 uncultured Bifidobacteriaceae bacterium
CGGCGCGGAATCCAGCTTGGCCAGATTCAGATAGATTTCCAGCGCCTTCACATAATCGCCATCCTTGTAAAGGCTGTTGGCGATCTCGTTGCCGACGCGCTGCTGCCAGTAGGCCCAGACTTCGGGATGCCCCCGCGCCGATTTTTTTTCCGCCTGCAGAAACCACAGCACCTGCCGCAGCGCCTCGCCGCTCTGCCCCTCGGCCTTGAGCGCCTGCGCCAGGTAATAACGCGTCTCCGGCGCCTCGGAATCATCGGGAAAATGCGCGAGAAATTCCTGCGCCGCCGCCACGGTCTCCTCATTGCGGCCGGTGACGGCGAGCGAACGGGTCAACCGGAACTGCGCCAGCGGCCGGTTCAACGCGCCATCCGTCTGCTTGAGCAGGCGCGAATAAAATTCCGCCGCGTCCGCATACCGGCCCATCTGGTAATACGTCTCGGCAATCTCGATCTGCGCCTGCAGGACGAGTTGCCGGTAATAATCAAGCTGGTCGCTCTTCAGTGAAAGCGCGGCCGTCATCACGCCGTAAAATTTGGCAAGCGCCAGGCTTTCCAGCCCCATCTGGCGGAATAGCTCGCCCTGCCGCAGGAGAATTTCCGGCACCCGCACGTCCGTCGGCCAGCGATCGAGATACTGCGTGTAAATGGACTGCGCGCGCGGTAGGTCGTTTTCCGCCGCCACCGCCCCGCCCAAATCAAGCAACGCCATCTGCCGGACATCATCGGGGACTTTTTCGGCCAGCAACTTCACCAGCTTCGCCTCGGCGATATTGAACTGGCGGGTGGCGACCAGATCGCGCGCCTGCACCAGATCATCGCGGAATTTGTCCGGCACCGGCGGCGCTGGCGGGGAGGCGGCCGTGGCCGCGCTGGCCACGGTATTGGAACCGGCTGTGGAAGCTGGGGAGCCGCCAGCATCCGCCGCCGGTGGCACGTTGGTGCCCGACAGTTGCGGGAACGCCGTCAGTGCCGCCAGCCAAAGCCCGGACGCGACGAACCAGAATACGGGGCGGCGTGAAATTGCTGGATTGCCGTAGTTCATTCGCTTTTATAAACGGCCCGGCTTGCATGGTCTGCCATCAATGTGGGCAGCGTGAATTGCAGCTTCGCCGACGCTCCGGCCGCCGGGGTGCCGTCATTGCCGTCCGACAACGGTTTGAGATAATCCGCCAGCATTTCCGGCGTCACCACGCTCTGGTCCATCACGCTTGGCGCGAAAGTCGCCGCGCTCAAGCTTGGCGGCGGTGAAACGAAACCCGCTTTCACCACCTCCACGCCGGCGACGGCATGGTTATTAGTCGGGGAGGAGGAAATTGCCACCGCGTCCGCCGCGCTGCCCGGCGGCGGCATTTCATTTTTTACCGGCTTCGAGTCAGCCCAGGCATACCGGGTGGGCGCGACCTCATTTTTACACGGCCCGGCCGATTCATACCGCAGGCTCGGCGGGCCGACGCGGAAAAGATAGGCTTGCGGCAGCGGCGGCCGCGCGGGTGGTGACCGGCGCAGGGCATGGCCTTCCCCGCCGGCGCACAGCGAGACCGATGCCGCCATGGCGACAACGGGCAAAATCATCCGTCCGGACACTTGCAATCTTTTGAGCCTGCCCATAATGAGAAACATCTGCTGTTTTTTTGCCGGGCCAAATCGGCCGCCGCCGGTTTTCCCAAACCCCACCGGCAAAAGCAGCACGATTCAGCACGCTCATCGGCAATACTTGCCGGGACTTGAGTGAAATCTTAAAATAAATTTTGTTCCTCCGATTAAAGTCCCGGCGAAAACCGGCGATAAGGTGGAGAAGTTTTTTATTCCATGTTTCAACCCTCGCAACCAACGCCGGCGCCCGTTGTTCCGATGGGCCGGCAGGAAATTCTGTCTCAGCTTTCGCGCTGCCCATCCCTGCCCTCGCTGGGCAGCATCAACAAGGCGCTCCATGGACTGCTGCTCGTCGAACACCGCTACACCGCGCACATCGCCGAAATCATCCGCCGCGACCCCAGCCTCACCTCCCGCCTGCTGCGGCTGGTCAACTCCGTTTATTACGGCCTGAGCACGCCCGTGAACAGCATCGAGGAGGCCGTCTTCTATCTCGGCGTCCGGCAAATCCGCCAGCTCGCGATGGTCACCCCCGTCATCGAGGACTTCCAGCGGCTCGCCCGCCAATGTGATTTTCCCTGGCGCGAATTCTGGCAGCACTGCATCGGCGTCGCCATCCTCACCCGCGAAGTCACCACCAGCATCAACGCGCAGACGGACGACTCCGACTATGTCGCCGGCCTGGTCCACGACGTGGGCAAGATCGTAATGGCCTGGACGTTTCCCGATCATTTCGCAGAGATCCACCGGCAATCCGCCGCCGGCGCGCGCGACCTCGTTGAGATCGAGACCGAAGTCCTCGGCATTGACCATTGCGAACTGGGCGCCCTTTACCTCGAACGCCATCATTTGCCGGAACTGATGGTCAACAGCGCCCGCTACCATCATCAGCCCGAGCAGGCCACGCAGTTTCCGCAGGTCATCGCCGCCGTCCAGATCGCCGACCTGCTGCTGCGCAGTGAAAAAATGGGTTTCAGCGGCAACCACTGCGAAGTCACGCGCGACGAGTGCTTCACCGCCTCCGGCTGGAAAGTGCTGCTGCCCGGTTCACGCGAAGCCGAACAGAGCATCGCCCGCGCCTCCCTCTCGCGCACCCTCGAACAAATGCCGCAGATGCTCGACGGGCTGGTGTGATGGTGGTCCGGCACCGGCGCGGACTGCGCCGGGTAGGCGGTCGCGCCAGGGCCACCGGGGGAAAACGAAGCCAGGCCCAAAACGCCTCCGCCAACAAACAGAATTGCCCTGGCCCGCCAACCCCGTTGTTCAACGTGGATATGCCGGCGATGCCTCCCGTCACCCGGTTGTGCGAACTTCCATGATCCCGGCAATCACGCCAAGGCGCGGGCGACGAGTTGCTTTTCGCGTTCGCCGAAATTCAGTTTCAACGCCTCGGCGCGAGCGGCCTCCGTCATTTTCCCCCACGACTTGCGCAACGCGTTGACCATCTTTTCGTCGTCGCTCTTGGCGGCCAGCGCGGCGAACTGGAACTCCAGAAATACGAGGCACAGCGCATCTTCCAGCACGCAACATTCGGCGTCGGCGGGGAAATTTTTCTTAAGGTTCAAATCCTGCACGCGGCGGACAGCCTCCTCGTCGTAGCCGACCTCGCGGAGAATCGCGCCGGACTTTTCGGCGTGGAATTTCTTCAGGTCGGCGCGCCATTTAAGATAGCCGGGCTTGGTCAGCGGAAAATTTTCGCGCGGGCTTTGCCAGCGGCAGATGTGCTGGCAGCGCGCGGCGAGACGCAATGGCTCGCCGGCTTCGGGACAGAGCTTCAAAACCCAGTCCGTCAGCCGTTCGGCGTAAAGCAATTCGCGAGGCCGGCCGCTTTCGGAATTGGGATCGCGGGAGTTTTCCGCGTCGAAGCGGGCGATGGCGGCTTTGAATTTTTCGTTCACACCGGTGATTTTTTCCGATGCGGCCAAAATTGCAAGCCCTGGGAAAGCAAAACGCGCCGCAGGAAAACCTGTGGCGCGTTCGAGGAAACTAATTCAGTGCTCGTGATCAGTGGCAGCCGCAACCGCCATGACCGCCACCCTCGTGGCTGTGGCCGTGATCGTGACCGCCGCCGCCGCAACAGCCGCCGCCGGTCAATTCTTCCGCCGTCGGGATGCGGCCCAGCTCGATGGTCTTGCCAACCTGCTTCTGGACCAGGTGCTGCAATTCGTGCATTTCCTCCTGCGCGTCGAGGAAGCCGGTGGCCACCGGGTTTTTCAGGAGCGCGTCACGTTCCGTCTCGAACGCGGAGATTTCCGCCGGATCGAGCGCCTGGCCGCCGTGCTGTTTTTCCTGGAGCGCCTGGCCCTTGCTCATCAGGCTCTCGTAAGCGCCGCGCGCCGTGGCGTCGGACAGAAAAGTGTCCAGACGCTGCTTGATGCCGCCGGTCTGGATGTGTTCGATGATGGCTTCGCACAGTTCGCGCGTCTTGTTTTCAACTTTGTTGGACATAAATTAAATAATTGGCCGCAAAATAAACCACACTTGGCCAAAAAAAGCAAACGGCAATCACCATAACCCCACGCGATGATGCCTTTGACGAGTTTTTTCTCCCTTTAAATGTCGGTTGCCCCCAAGCCAAAAAAAAATGGCACCCTGAATCAACAGGGTGCCATTGAATGAAAGTTAAAATTACTTTTTCACGCCGAGGATCGCATCCTTGGCCGCCTTGGCGACGCGGAACTTCACAACCTTCTTCGCCTTAATCTGGATTGTTTCACCAGTGGCGGGATTGCGGCCGACGCGAGCCTTACGATTGACCAGCACGAGCTTGCCGAGACCAGGGATGGTGAACGAATCCTTGGCGTGCTTGTAAGCGAGGCAAGCGAGTTGTTCCAGGATCTCTCCAGCTTGTTTTTTGGTGAGGCTGTTTTTGTCAGCGATGGCAGATACGATTTGGGATTTGGTCAGAGCTTTGGCCATGATTTTATTGTGTTATTTGTATGAATGTTTACCGCAGGCCCATTAAAGCTGGTTCAAAAGCATTCACCAAGATAAAACTGCGGATTTTATTGATAAAATCGCGTTTGTTTAACCACCCCTTTTCAAGTCAGGCTACCCAGCCGTCGTAACTTCAGGCTGGGTTCGCCCAGTTCGCGTACTTTCGCCAAATTCGCTTCAAATTCCGTCACCCAGTCCTTGTTCTCCTCCGGATCCACCAGCATCTGCAGCACCCGCCAGGAATTTTTTGTCTTCCGCCGGCGTGACATAAGTATGACGGATGTCCCGGGTATCGTGTGACTCCATTCAATCATCGGGTCGCTCGCCACTCAGTGCCAGTTTCACCAGTTTGGGCATGAACTACCCCAACTCCGTGACCCAGTGCGTTGCGCTGCCATGAAGCCGCTAATGTTTTTGCAGGCCATCGGTAATTCGTCCCAGAGCGGCGAAAATCAGCATTGATTTTACGAAGGCATGCCGCCTAGCCAGCGGAACGTATTTGGCAATTGCTCAGGCCAAAAGCTCCTGGATTTCCTCCCAGTTCAGCGACGCCGCAAATTCCTCCTCGCCGCTGATGGTGGCCTGGATGACGGCGCGCTTGCGGTTTTGCAGGAGCAGGATTTTTTCCTCCACCGTGTCGCGGGTGATGAGTTTGTAGCTGGTCACGACTTTTGTCTGCCCAATCCGGTGCGCGCGGTCGGTTGCCTGGTCTTCCACCGCCGGATTCCACCAGGGATCAAAATGAATCACCGTGTCCGCGCCGGTCAGGTTCAGGCCGACACCGCCGGCTTTCAGGCTGATCAGGAACACCGGAATCGCGGCCTGCGTTTGAAACCGCTCCACGACGGCGGCCCGGTCGGTGGTGGAGCCGTCGAGATAACAGAAGTCAATTTTCTCCGCCGCCAGCCGCTCCTTCAACAGGGTCAGCATCCCGACGAACTGGCTGAACACCAGCACGCGATGGCCACCGTCCATCACTTCTTCCAGCAGTTCCCCGAACAAATCCAGTTTACTGGAAGCATTCGCCGGCTTCACATTGTCGAGTTTCAACAGCCGCAAATCGCAGCAAACCTGCCGCAGCCGCAACAGCGCGGTCAGCACCATCATCCGGCTTTTCGCGAGGCCTTGAGCGCCGACGACGGCCAGCACTTCCTTGCGGCTGGCTTCGATGACCTGCTGATAAACGCCCCGCTGATCCGGCGTGAGTTCGCAGAATGAAACCTGTTCGATCTTCGCGGGCAAATCCGCCGCGACATCCTTTTTCAAACGCCGCAGCATGAAAGGGCGGAGCCGTCGCGCCAGCCGCGATTGCGCCTCCGTATTTTTCTCCTTGGCGATGGGCAGTTCGTAGCGCTCGCGGAAATCCTTGGCGGTGCCGAGATAACCCGGCATGAGAAAATCGAAGATGGACCACAAATCCAGGACGGAGTTTTCCAGCGGCGTGCCGGTCAGCACCAACCGATGCTTCGCCCGCACCGCCTTCACCGCCTGCGCATTTTGCGTCTGGCGGTTCTTGATGTGCTGCGCCTCGTCGAGCACGACAGTGTCGAACTCCAGCCCGCGATATTTTTCAGCGTCGCGGCGGATCAGCGCATAGCTGGTCACCACAATGTCACTGGCGGGGATGTCGCCGAAGCGCGCTGACCGTTCCGGCCCGTGCAGCGCGAGGATTTTCAATTCCGGCGTAAATTTCTTCACCTCGGCCACCCAGTTGAACACGAGGCTCGTCGGACAGACAATCAAATGCGGGAGGCTTTCTCCTCCGGGAGCGCCGGCATCTTGCCGGCGTGTTTTTGGTGCGTACTGATTTGAACTCGCCGGCAAGATGCCGGCGCTCCCGGAAACGGCGTCCTGGTTCGGCAACGTCCTCAAAAACGCCAATGTTTGCAAAGTCTTTCCCAACCCCATCTCGTCGGCAAGAATGCCGCCAAAGCTGTTGGCGCGCAAAAAGTGCAGCCACGCCACGCCTTGCTTTTGGTAAGGGCGCAGCACCGATTCCAAGTCGCCGAGCGGTGGACATTCCAGTTTGGCCTCGCCACTTTGCCTGGCTGCCCGTTCGCGCCACAGAGCGGGAGCTTGGACTTTCCAATCGGCATGCTGCTTCAGCGTGGCTTCGAGAAAACCGGCCTGCGTGTTGTTGATGCGATAGCCCGCCGCGTTTTGTTGCGGCGCGCAGTCCAACAAAACCTCCTGCAATTCTTCCACCGCGCCGGTATCAATCACCGCCATTTTTCCGTTCTTCAACCGCGTATGGTTTTGCCCGGATAAAATCAGCCGCTGGATTTCCGCCGCCGAAAACTTTTCGCCGTCGCTGGTGGCGAACACGACGCCGAGGTCAAACCATTGCACGCCGGACGACGTGATTTGGAATTGCGGTTCCACGCGTTCAAGGTTTTTCAGGGTGCGGTTTTCCAACTGCTCGTCCAATGTCACGCTCCACTCGCGCTGGAGTTTGGGAAATTCTCGCGCAAGAAAATTCAGCACCGCATTCTGCCCGGCCAGTTGCAGCTTCCCGTTGGTGTCAGGACTGGCAAACCCGCTGCGCTGCAACCGGCCCAACGCCGCACGTTCGGCGTTGTAATCCCGCGTGGCATAGCGCGTCGGCGAGTCGGGATCGGGCAGCCAGATGGCTTCATTTGCCGCCGTGACACCGACCGTCATAATGCGCGCGCCGTAGGCGCATTGCAGCAGCGCGCTCAGTTGTGTGAGTCCGCCCTTGAGGGCCAGCAGAAAACGGGGCGCCTGCGGTGCGAGCGCGAAATCATCCAGCTTGAAATTTGACTCCAGTCCGCCGGTGGCTGACAACTGCGGCCATTGCTGGCTTAAAAACTGCGGCACCTGCGCGCGCGTCACGCGCACGGACGCGCGGAAAATCTCTTTCAGCTCCGCTGGCAGACCGAGCGGCTGCAAAGAATTATTTTGCCAGGCCCAATCCCCCACCAGCGCGAGCGTCGCCGGCTTCGCTTTCAGTTCCAGGATGATTTCGCCGTTCGCCTCCAGCATGGCGCGCAGCGGCAGCTTCAAGGGTGTTTTTGTGACCGTGACCGGGCTGGTTTTTCCGAGCGTGATGTTTTCGTGACCCAGGAGCAACGGGATGAGCGTGGCGAAATCCTTCGTCTCCAATTGCAGCAGCGCGGGCGTCTCGCCGTTCGTCAAGGTTTCGAGTTGCTCGATGATGGCATTGTCTGGTGGTGAAAAAGCAAAGGTGCGTCCTTTCGGCAGCGCATTGAGCGGACAGCGCCCACCGCCCCATTTTGCCTCCAGCACCAGCATCACCTTGCCGCGCGCAATCGCCTGGTCGAAGTTGGGCGGAAGGAGGATGAATAATTCAGCCGGCTCACCTTCCGCCGCGCGCAACAGAGCCGGAGGCTTTCTGGCCGGCAAGGCGGCCGCCGGCCGCGTTGGAGCCGGGATCAGTTCCGGCTTCTGCGCCTGCAACCAATGCAGTCCGACCGCAACGCCATGGGCGCAAATTTTCCCCCATTCGCGCGCCTCGCGGCAGTTGCATAGATTTTCGATGTCCACGGAGTTGTGGATGACCAGCGAGCCGCGAAAGGTCATCCCGTCGGCCTGCACCACGCCCCGCAACAACGGCGGCGCCCAATAGGAACTGATGACCTGGCCCTGCGCCAGATAGGCGCGGGCGCGCTTCATCACGTCCCAGCCGGCGGCTTCAGCAAGGAATGCTTCCGTAAGTTCAGCAGACATTGGCGACAGTATGCTGATGCCTGGTGCCGATGGGAATTATGAATCGCACGCCAAATGTGCAGGGTGGCTGAAATCTTACGGCGACGAGGCTGACACCAATTCCCGCAGCGGCTGGCCCACCATTTCGCCCAGCCGGTTGACCGTGTGATGGGTCACGGTATGCCCGCCATCGGCTGGTGCATGGTGCGCGCAAGCGCCTACTTTGAAAAACACATGGAATCCACCTTCGAGAATCAGGACGCTACGGCTGCAAAGGACTACCTTGATTTGATCGGTCATCACGGCGAGTGATACCACTCATATGGGGGAAAATTCAAACGGTCGCGCGAGGCAAATAACAAACGCGGAGGGGTCAATTTGTGGGCGTTATTTGCGTATTTATTCCGACAGTCACTCTGAATACGGCTTCAACAGATTCCTAAAACCCACTATACCATTGATTCTATTGCATAAAACAACGAATGGCGGAGAGGGGGGGATTCGAACCCCCGGTAGCTTTTGACTACTCACGCTTTCCAGGCGTGCGCGTTAAACCACTCTGCCACCTCTCCACGCGTTGTAAAACCAATCGTTTTGAACGGATCAACCAGCTTCAATTTGACAGCCTGATACTGCAACCGGAAGGCTGTCGGCATGAAAAAGTCAAAATCGAGCAGAAAGATCCGATTGGGCAAAAATCACCCATCCCTAATCTCATCCACCACGTTCCGTCCGGGATTTTATTCGCATGAATACGGGTCAAAGGCAAGCTCATTCGCCGTTCACGGAAGCGCAAAACCGGCTCGGTCAGCAACGGGAAGTTGTCGGGCGCCGAAAAAACAAACCTGAAACTTGAGACCTGAAATCTGAAATAACCGGGGTCCGGGGCCCAGGGTGCAGTCAGAACATCGGTAACACTTTTGGTTCAGAACATGGGTAACACATTCTGGTCATAGGTTACACTTTTACACTTCACTTTGACCAGCTTCCAAGAGGTCCGGCCGGGCCGATTGGGGCCAAGGTTGATTGAAACTGTCATAGGTCGTTTTTTGTGTTTTGTCGCGATTTGGCACGATTTGGCGCGTTTTGGCGTTTTTGTCACCCCGTTTTTTGTGCGCCGGCGGCGGCGAAGGATCTGCTCGCGCTGCCCGGGCCAAGACGGCTCGCGGGGACGGTGGCAGCGCCACTGGCAATCGCCCCACCGATCCGCTTTACCTTTTCTTTACCTTTTCTTTACCAAAATTATTTTTTGAAAGGTAAAGGTCCGGCCGAAGGGGCACCAAGGCGGCGCAGCAGCGCCGCCCTACCACCCCTGCGCCTGCCAGTCCGGCATCTATTCCTAGTATTCATCCGCCGGGATTTCATTCGTTGGCCGGTGTTCGCGTCGTGCATAGGGTCCTTTCCCGCTCATCCCGATTGCGCGAGATGAGCTGGGTCTTGTCCGCCGATCTTATATTCCCGACGAACGGTTGATGGTTACAGGTCTCGTCGTAATCAAGCGGTGCGGAGTTCGCCGGCACGGGCGAACCTTAGCACGGGTTTTTCTCACAACGGCGCGGCGGATTTTCGTCACCCGAACGGCACCCCCATGCGACCACCACCGCACCCCCACGCGGCCACAAAATTATTTTCAAAAATACATTTGACGGAGCTGAAACCTGAAGACAAATGCTGAAAACTGAAATGCTGACATGCTGAAAAACAAAAAATAGTTGGCAGTCTGCAGTTGGCAGTTGGCAGTGGGGGGCAAAATCTGAAATCTGAAACCTGGACCATCTTGGCGGTCCGGCGCAGCGCGGCGACAGGTCGCCACGTTCCCAAAGGCACCGGGACGGTGCTTTAACCCGCAGCCGGGACGGGCTGCGCTACATCAAAACTGGAAACGTTTAGCGACGGCTAATCGTGAGGAAGGCGGTTGCGGGAGAATCGGCCTCTAGCTCACGGGGTAAATGGCACCGGCATATTCCACGCGTAACTTGCGAGTCAGGCCTCAAAACCACGGCAGGGAGTGTACAAATTAAGAACCCCTTTTCGGCCAAGAAAATCATGAGTCAAGTGTCAGTCAAGTTATCAGACAAGGGACGTGCCGCAAATCGGGTGCGGTGAATGGGGTGCTTAATCACCGCATATTGTGCGGCGAATAAGCTTGCCGGATGCGGTGAATCGGGGGCATATTCACCGCAAGAACTGCGGAGAATCCATGTATATCCATGAACGCAAAGAGTGGCCGGAATTCCGGTGGAACCAGTCAGCCCTGACCGGCCGGCTGGCGGAAGTGCGCCATGCGCAGGGCCGCCTGCTGGGCCGCATGGAAGCCCTAGGCTTCCCGTTGCGGGAAGAAGCCACGCTGCAAACCCTCACGCAAGATGTGCTCAAGACCAGCGAGATTGAAGGCGAAAAGCTGGACGCCGGACAGGTGCGCTCATCGCTGGCCCGGCGCATGGGGCTGGACATCGGAGCACTGCCGCCGATTGACCGCAACGTGGAGGGCATCGTCGAGGTCATGCTGGATGCCACGCGCCAGCATGATGAGCCTTTGACGACGGAACGAATATTCGGCTGGCACGCCGCGCTGTTTCCCACCGGCCGAACCGGGATGCGGCGCATCACGGTGGGTGGCTGGCGCACCCAAAAAAGCGGGCCGATGCAAGTTGTGTCCGGCCCGATCGGACGCGAGAAGGTTCACTACGAAGCACCCGAGGCCGGCCGCCTGAAAAAGGAAATGGCCCGCTTTCTCAAATGGTGTAACACCACGCCGACCGTGGATCCGGTGATTCAATCCGCGCTGGCGCATTTCTGGTTTGTGACCATCCATCCGTTTGAAGATGGCAATGGCCGCATTGCGCGCGCTATTGCCGACCTGATGCTGGCCCGGTCGGAAAAAACGGCGCAACGATTTTACAGCATGTCCGCGCAAATCCAACGTGAGCGCAAAGCGTATTACGACGTGCTGGAACGCTGTCAAAAAGGAACGCTGGACATCACGGAATGGATCGAGTGGTTCCTGAACTGTTTGCAGCACGCCATCGCCGCCTCGGAACAAACACTGGAAGCGGTGCTGGTGAAGGCCGCCTTCTGGAAAGCTCATTCGGACAAGTCGCTCAATGATCGCCAGCGCAAGGTCATCAACCGGCTGCTGGATGGCTTCGAGGGCAAACTGACCAGTTCAAAATGGGCGAAGCTGACGAAGTGCTCGCAAGACACGGCGCTGCGCGACATCAGTGATCTGGTGAGCCGAAAGATTTTGGTGAAAGACCAAGCAGGCGGACGCAGCACCGGCTACACCCTGTGTTGTTCGCAGCATAGCGATCCAAATGTTTATACCCGGTCTTCCGGCTGATGCCAAACTGCTCACACAGTTCGCTCACCGTATAGCGCGCACTCTGCGCCAACATCACAAATCGTATAATCTCTTCCATAGGGGTCACTTTTTTCCAAGACATTTTGTCTGTAAGTGTAACCCATCACTCCGGTTCGTACCTCTACAAGTTTTTTGAAACGGCTCTAACCGGCTCGCCGGGAGTCTCGCCCCACCAAGGCAAAGCTGGCCGCAAAAAGGCAAAAGCTGTCCGACGGAAGACGGGGAAGCGCCGGACAGCAGAAGGCGCAGCGCACCGTCCCTACCACCCGACCCGATCCGCTTGGGGCCATGGTTGATTGAAACTGCCATATTACCGCCATTTGTTAGGCCAAAGCCGGCGGGACGCCGGCGCTCCGGATCATGGAAAGGATGAATATTCTTTGACAGAAATTCGCCCGTCCGCTTTCATAACCCCATGTCACCAAAGGCCGTCGCCAAATCAACCGGTCACAAGCTTGGGCGCTGACTGGGGCTTAATAATGCTGGCAGGCCACTCGATACGTTATGCCAAAAGTGAGCAATTCATTCAGCGGTGCTTTGAGGACATTTGCATACTTTATTTCCAGCGGCACACATTACATGCTCGAAGGCGTTGATTACCTTCCGTTGCATGGAAGCGAGCCGAGTGCGATTGAGCAGGCTTACGCCATCTTCGCCAATGTTTTGGAGTTTGACGAGAGCGGCCAGGTTTTGAACGCCCAGCACGCACAGAAGAGAGCAACCGATTACCTGCGGGCATATTGTGTCCGTGGTTTCAATGTTGAGCCACCATTCGAGGATTGGGAGCTTGAGTTGCACAAGCCACCGCCATTGAAGGATTTGAAATGACGACACCGTGGCCTATCAAGTCGCCAATGCCGGTTGGCGCTAGCTGTTGGCGTTCCCGGCGCTGCTGCGACGCGGTTCCGCCTTTGTTCCCGTCTGCGCTGCGCTACGACGCGGCAGGTCAATTTTTTTTCACGATAGACAATAAAAAATCAGAATACATGCCATGAATAGACGACACTTTTTCAAAGTGGGAATTACAGGAATTGGAACCATGGCCTTTGCCGACCAAGCATGGGCATTAAGGTATTACCCGGCACCCTCGGACAGGAAATGCGCCGTGCTGTTCGGCACTTGGTGCGGAAGCTCCCGCGATGCCGCCGTGTGGATCTCTGAAGGCATGGGGGGAATTGCCGAGGTCTTTGATGTCCGCGAAGCCCCTGACCTGAGTAGATTTGAGCACATCATCATCGGCGGCTCCATTCGCGGCATGGCGGTCTCCAAAGAGTTGCAGGACTATATCCGTGGAAACCGGGAATCGTTGAAAACGAAGGTGCGCGGTTTATTTGCAGTCTGCGGCAACATGCGCAAGCCCGTTGGACCACAGCAGACAACCGCTCTGATTGACAACCATCTGGCAAAATTGTGTGCGATCAGCAATGTCCCCTCCAGAGTATTTCTTGGCCGAGTAACCAAATCCCTGATGGATCCTCAAACCGCCAAATCCATGGGAGGCATGGAAGATTACGATAACCTGAAGCGCGCCGATTGCATGACATTTGGGCGGGAAATCCTGACCGGCATCACTTCCGAGATAAATCGAACGCCATCGGCGGCTGATCCACATCACTGATGTTTCGCCGGCGCGGCTTATCACGTCAAACATCCTGGACACAGCAACACAAGAGGAAGAGCCGCTGACAGACACGCTGAAGCTGATTTATGCCCACTTTGCTTTGATGGAGCGCGAGCAGGCGATCGTTCTGGCCACGAGGAAAACCTGAGACCTGAAACCTGACAAAAATGATTGGCCGCAAAAAGGCAAAAACAGTCGCCAGTGGGCAGTTGGCGGTGGGGGCGCAGTCGCAATCCGGTAAAACCGAGCGAGCGCGAGGATGAGGATGACGATGAGGAAACCAAGATCAAATCCTGCCGGGCGTCTGTCAACACGAGCCGCTAGTAACGAATCTGGCCGAAAATCTCCAGCATGTCTTCCGGCCGGACGCAGGCCCGCAAGGCGGCCAGGGATTTTCCGTCCTTAAGGAGTTTGGAGAACGCGAGCACGACAAGGGGATAACGCGTTTCCTCCACGAATGGCACGGCAAACAGCACGATGGTATGCACCATCGGAGCATGCGGGGCGCCCCAGTGAATGGGTTGCGGCGCCAGCCCGACCGCAAATGAAAGCTGCTGGAATGCCCCCTTGTGCGCCAGCGGAAAAGCCACGCCGTCAAAGATGGCCGGAGCCAGTTCCTCGTGTTCCATCACGGCGCGACCGAAAGCTTCCGCGTCGTCAATCCGCCCGGCCTGCTTCAGCCGCTGGCAGAGTTCGGCGATGACACTTTCACGATGGTCGCCGGCCAGATGGGGAACAAGCAGTCCGGCCTCGGTGTATTGGGCAAGCGTGGTCATGGGAGTTGCTTTTGAGCATGGCATGAAAAGTAAAAATCATGCAAGTGAATGTTGAATTAAAAATTTGTGAACCAGAAGTCTGCAAGAATCACCATTGCGCAACCGGCGCATTTTTGTTTTGCTGGCGATGGATTGAAAGGAAAGCCGCCGGACGCCGGCCATGGAAGTGGCGAGCCACGTTTTCTTTCACCAACGATGCCGATGTTTCTCAACATCATTGAACTGGCCCAATCGCTCGGCGTGGAAGAGAGCGAAGTGGAGGGCTGGATCCGCAACGACGGATTGCCGCATGTGACCGACCGGGGCCGGCTCCTCTTCGACCGCACGCAGGTGGTGCATTGGGCCGAGTCGCACGGGCTGGCCGCCAAGGTCGGATTCCTCGCGCCGGAACGATCCAAAATTCAGGGCGGGAAAAAAATTGAAACCATGCTCCGCACCGGCGGCATCTGGCGCGACGTTCCCGCCGCCAACGTCCTCAATCTGCTCGCCGACATCGTCGCCAAAATTCCCGGCACCACCCCGCCCGTCCGCCAACTGCTGCAGCAGCGGCTGCGCGCACCGAACGGACTTTCCTGGGCGCTGGTCGGCGGCGGCCTGGCGCTGCCGCATCCACGCACGCCCATCGCGCTCGGGCGCGACGCCGGCATCTTCGCCATCGTGCTGCTGCGCGACGCGCTGGCCATCAACGAACCCGCGCCGGACGAACAGCCCATCACGCGGCTGCTG
Source organism: uncultured Bifidobacteriaceae bacterium (assembly GCA_964444085.1). Classification (GTDB taxonomy): domain Bacteria; phylum Verrucomicrobiota; class Verrucomicrobiia; order Limisphaerales; family UBA11358; genus UBA11358. The sequence goes on from CAYUGC010000067.1 coordinate 14,701, forward strand.
TTCTTTGTCGCGCCGTC
>CAYUGC010000067.1:14817-16979 GCA_964444085.1 uncultured Bifidobacteriaceae bacterium
CCGGGCTGGCTGCTGTTGATCGCCGGCGGCGGACTCGTCGCCGGAATCTTCAGCGCCTTCAAATCGCCGCGCGTCTGGCTCGCGGCGACGCTCGCCGGAGCCAGCGCAAGTTTTTCCGCCGCCGTGGTGATGCTGGCAACGGGCGCGGTCTGGGACTGGCGACCGGGATTCGTCCTCGGCGGCGAAGCATTGCACCTGCAACTCGACGGCATCAGCGCATACTTTCTGATTCTGCTTTCCGTCTTGGGCGGCGCGGCAACTTTGTATTCCAGCGAGTATTGGAGCGACAAAAATCATCCCGCCTCCGCCCCGGCGGGCCGCGCGTGGTGGAATGGAATGCTGCTCAACATGGGTTTTGTGCTATTGTGCGCGAACGGCCTGCACTTCCTCATCGTCTGGGAAATCTTCACCATCTGCGCCTATTTTCTCGTCACGCGGGAACGCCAGCGTGCCGCCGCGCGCGCGGCCGGCTGGCTTTATCTCGCCGCGTCCCATGTGGCGATGATTTTTCTATTCGCCTTTTTTGCGTTGCTCGCGGCCCACACCGGAAGCTGGGAACTCGGCCCGATGCGCGAACGGATGGAACTCGCGCCGTTGTTCTGGCTCGCGCTCGTCGGCTTCGGCATCAAGGCCGGCATTTTTCCACTGCACATCTGGCTGCCGTCCGCGCATGCCAACGCGCCCAGCCACGTCTCCGCCATCATGTCCGGCATGGCCATCAAGATGGGTATTTACGGCCTCGTGCGCTTCACCGGCTGGCTGCCCACGCCGGATTCGGCGGGCTGGGTCGTGGCCGCGCTCGGCGTCGTCAGCGCGGTGCTCGGCGTGGCGTTCGCGCTCGGCCAGCACGATCTCAAACGCCTGCTCGCCTATCACAGCGTGGAAAACATCGGCATCATCCTCATCGGCCTCGGCTTTGCGATGATTGCCGTGGCGCACGGCAACGCCGCGTGGGGACAACTCGCGCTGGCCGGCGCGCTGCTGCACGTTTGGAATCACGGCCTGTTCAAAGCGTTGCTGTTCCTCGGCGCAGGTTCGGTTTTGCACGCCACCGGCACGCGGGAAATGAGCCGGCTCGGCGGACTCTGGCGCGCGATGCCGTGGACCGCCAGCCTCTTCGCGCTCGGAGCCACCGCCATCGCCGGGTTGCCGCCGCTGAACGGATTCGTCAGCGAATGGCTCGTTTATCTCGGCCTGTTTGATGCCGTCTCCGCGCACAGCCACGCTGCGTTCGCTGCGATTCTCGCCGCCGTGGCGCTCGGCATGACCGGGGCGCTGGCGCTGGCGTGTTTCGTGAAAGTCTGCGGCGTGGTTTTCCTCGGCCTGCCGCGCACGGAAATCGCGGAACACGTCCACGAGTGCGGCTGGCGGATGCGCCTGCCCATGCTGGCGCTCGGCGCGGCGTGCGTGACCATCGGCCTCGCGCCCGTTTTATTCTGGCCGGCGCTGGCCACGGCGGCGGCGGCATGGCAACCGGCGGTGACCAGCGCAAACGCCTGGTCATCCGCGCCGCTCGTCACGCTCGGCGCGTTTCATCTCGCGCTAGCCGCGCTCGTGATTTTGGCCGCGATCTTTTTATGGTGGCGCGGGCGGCAAAACGGCGTGAGCCGCGCGGGCACATGGGACTGCGGTTACGCCGCACCGACGCCGCGGATGCAATACACCGCCGGTTCGTTCGCCGGCATCATCACCGGCTGGTTCGACTGGATTTTGCGACCGCAGCGGCACGCGCATTTGCCCAAGGGAAATTTCCCCGCGCACGCCGATTTCACGGAGCACACGCCGGAAACGGTTTTGGAAAACGTCGTTGAACCAACCGGCGCGCTCGTGCTGCGAGTCTCGATGGCGGTGCGCCGGCTGCAACACGGCCGCGTGCAGTCCTACATTTTCTATCTGCTGCTCGGCCTGGCCGCGCTGGCGATTCTCGCCGTGATGGGAGGCGCGAAATGATTGTCGCACTCGACATTTTTCTGCGACTTGTCACGTGGATATTGCTCGCGCCGCTGCTGCCCGGCATCATCAACAAGGTCAAAGCCTGGGTCGCAGGCCGACGCGGACCGCCGGTGCTCCAGCTCTATTTTGACCTCGCCAAGCTCTGGCGCAAAGGTGTCGTGTTGATCACCGCCGTTTCGCCGATGCACGTCATCGGCCCGGCAATGGCG
>CAYUGC010000068.1:0-16168 GCA_964444085.1 uncultured Bifidobacteriaceae bacterium
CGTCGTAAATCGCGAGCTGCGCCTCGACGTCGCCGGCATTCCACGCGGCGGCATCGCGCCAGAACGCGATGGCCAATGGGTCGCCGGGATAAAACAACATCGGCTTGGGCGCGAGATTGCCGCTCGCGGTGCGCGCCGCCACGCCCATTTTGTCATTCGGGTCCACGACAATGGCCGACGCGCCGGAAACGCGTACGGTTTTCGCCAGCGTCGAGCATTTCTCCGAGCGCACGTCCCATTCGTCAATGTTTTCGCCGAGCGTTTTGCCGGAGACGGTTTGGCAATTCACATTCAGCACGCCCTGGCGTTTCAATTCACCGAGAATCGTGTGGATGCCGCCGGCGCGGTGGATGTCTTGGATGTGATAATCCGACGACGGCGATACTTTGCAGATGCACGGAATGCGCCGCGAAATCTCGTCAATGCGCGCGATGTCGTAGGGAATGCCCGCCTCGCGCGCCACCGCGAGCGTGTGCAACACGGTGTTCGTCGAGCCGCCCATCGCCACGTCGAGCATGAGCGCGTTGTCGAACGCCGCCAGCGTGGCGATGTCGCGCGGCTTCAAATCTTTTTTGACGAGCTGGATGATGGCCTCGGCGGCGCGCTGGTAGAGCGCCTCACGTTCCTTCGATACGGCGAGGATGGTGCCGTTGCCGGGCAGCGCCATGCCGAGCGCTTCACAAAGACAGTTCATGGAATTCGCCGTGAACATGCCAGAGCAGGAACCGCAGGTCGGACACGCGGTCTGTTCCAGTTTTGTCAATTGCGCCTCGGTGATTTTGCCGGCCTGCAATTCGCCGACGCCTTTGAACACGGAAATCAAATCCGATTTACCCGTCGCCGGCTGGAGATATTGCGCCAAATCGTCATGCGTCGCCTGCTGTTCGGCGATGCCCGCCGCCATCGGCCCGCCGCTGACGAACACCGTCGGGATGTTGCAGCGCATCGCGCCCATCAACATTCCCGGCACGATTTTGTCGCAATTCGGGATGCACACCATGCCGTCGAAGCAATGCGCGTTGATGACCGTTTCCACGCAGTCGGCGATCAGCTCGCGCGACGGCAGCGAATACAACATGCCGCCGTGGCCCATCGCAATGCCGTCGTCCACGCCGATGGTGTTGAAGATGAAGGGCACGCCGCCGGCCTCGCGGACGAGGCGTTTGACCAGCGCGCCGACTTCGTTCAGGTGCGCATGGCCGGGAATGCAGTCAATGTAGCTGTTGCAGATGGCGATGAACGGCTTGTCAAAATCCGCCTCGGATTCGATGACGCCGGTGGCGCGCAGCAACGAACGGTGCGGCGCGCGTTCAAAACCTTTCTTGATGATGTCGGAACGCATGATGAAATTTACGATTGATGATTTACGATTGACGATTTCAGCGTTCGGCAATTTAGCCGTTCACGGTGGAGGTGTCACGCAATTGTCGGCGCAATCCAATGAACGGCAGCGCTGCCAACACCGGGCTTGTACAGCTCAACCTCTTCGGGACAAATCAAGCCAGCGGTAGCCCCGTCAGTTCAACTGCGGCGGCCGCGCGGTGAACATTTTCAGCGTCAGGCCTTCGGCATCCGCCCGGCCACCGACCACCGAGCGGGAAAAGTATTTCGATACGAGGTCAAAATCCGGCAGCAACATGAAATCCGCCCAGTCCTTGTAAGTCGGCGGCAGCACCTGCAACGTCGCCCCGCGCTCGGCGGCGGCCTTGAGGAACTTGAAACTCACGCGCATCGCCTCGCGCTGGTTCTCGTAGGTGAACAGCCCGCCGCCCGTGCCGCCGACGTGCGCGGCGAGTTCCGTCAGGCCGGGCGTCTCGGCCAGCGGCTTCAACTTGCCGTCCGCACTGCGGAGAAATTCCTCCAGCATGGATACATCCCGGCTAACCGCCAGATAGCCGCCGCTCGCGGAAAGATAAGTGTAGGTCGGCGGCACCGCCCGGCCAGCCGCCGTCTGCCCGCCGGCCTGCGCGAGCGAATATATCTTGCGCCCCAGAAAATCGCGCGGCGCGGGCGCGCCTTCCTGCGGCGAGGTGATGCTGATGAGGCTCTTCACTGCATTGATGACCTGGTCGGGATTGGACACGGCCACGAGATACAATGCCGGTGCGTCCACCAGCTTCGCCAGCGAATCACCCGTTGGCGGCTTGCCGTAAATGATGAGGTCGTCGCCGAGGTTGCCAAACAGCGCGGTGCGCAAATCGAAGCCGGGGTCCTTGCCGCGCGCCACGACGTTGGCGGTCTCAATGATGGAGTTCAGCCCCACCAACGCCTGCGGGGAAACACCCGCAACGAGCTTCTGCAAGTCATCCCACGTCTGCCGACCGTCCAAACGAAAGCGGGAAAACTTCATCACGTCCGCCGGCACGAACGCCGGCACGCTGGCGTCCTTCGGCGACAGCGCCAGCATCTTCACCAAACCGGCGCGCGTCGCGGCGGGCGCGGTGAGGTGCAGCGTCACGCCGAGACCATCCGGCGACTGCCGCACGGCAAAACTCGCGGACTTCAATCCGCCCAGGCCGAGCGCGCCGACGACTTTCGCCGCGCTCAACTTGGGCAGCAGCGTCGCGGGATTTTCGTCCGCATTCACGGTGTCGCCGCCGATGATGAGGTTCACGAAGCGCACGCCGTTGAACCAGCCGTAGCACGTCGGCACGTCGCGGAACTGCGACAGCCGGTCGCCCGCGAACACCGCGTCGTCGCCGATGGCCGGCGCGCTGCCGCCGGTCAGCCGCGCGGCGGCGGTCTCGACGGCGGCGGGAACATTGCCCGCGATGAGGAGCGATTCAAACTGCGTAAAATAAATTTGCTTTGCCTTCGCCGGCTTGTCCTTGTCGGTATCGGTCGCCGTGCGCTTGGAAAACAAGCCCGCAAAATCACCCTCATCCACCGGCACCACGGTGAAGGCGAGGCCGTGAATTTTCTCCGTGCGCAATTTGCGGCCGGCGTCCGTCCACTTCTTCGTGAGCACGGCGAGGTTCGTCTTGAGCAAATCGCTTTTGCCGCGCGCATCGAGCAGCACAAGGATGCCCGCCGGAATGTCATCGTGGCCGTTCGAGCCGTTCACGGTGACGGCGAACGTGAGCTGCCCCTGCGGCAGCGCCAGAAAATCCGCGACCTTGAGGCCGAGATCCTTTTCCAGCGGCGCGACGTAAGTCTCGTTCCACTTGGCCATGAACTTGTCGTGGAACGCCTTCATCGCCGGGTCGTTCCAGAGCAGCGTCATCGGCGCGCGCTGCATATTCGCGCGGAACGCCGCGTAGTCTGGCACGGTGAAAAACGCCAGTGTATCGGCAGGCAGCAGGTTCTCGGCGGGCGGAATCGAGGCGCGGACGGCGGTGACGCCGGCCAGCAACACGGCGGCGGCGAACAGGCGGAGGGAATTTAGTTTCATGGCGTTGGAATAAAGCTGATGGTCGAATCGGTGGCTCTGGTGTGGCCGCTGAAAACAAGGATGTTGGTATAGGCCGCGCCATCATAGGCCGCCTGGTAAACCTGAAGCGTGACGGGCGCGCTGTTGGTCAGATCAGAAACGTCGGCTTGCACGGTGCAGGCTTTCAATGCGTCGCCGGAATAAATTTTATGGGTCTGATGATGGCCGCGAAAGCTGTTGGTGATGGTAGCGCCATTCTGCACATAGACGCAGGTGCCGGTGTAGCCCACCGGCGCGAACGCCATGCCCGCCGTGACGGCGACGGAATAAATGTTTTCCTTGTGCTTCGGCACATAAACTTTTTCCGTGATGGTGCCGATGAAACCGAACTGCCCGCCCATTTCGCCGTAAGGCATCGTCACACCCCAACTGACATTCGTCCCGTCGCTGCGGGTCGTGATCCGGCAGCTCATGATGCCGAGCGGCGTCATGTTCGGGCGGAACCGCACGCCGTTGATGGTGTTTTCCGTCTCCATGTCTTCGGGCATCGGTTCGAGCCGGACGGCGGTGCGCAGCGTGTTGGTCGGAAAATCGCGGAAGAAACGGTTCAGCTTCCCGATGACGCGCTCCTCAAATCCGTTGGTCAAATTGGCAACGCCCTGATGATTGAACAGCGCCGTGAAGGCATTCGTGTCCTTCGCAGTCAACGCCGCCTCGGCACTCGCGCGCAAGGCTTCGGCGGAAGCTGGCGCGGCGGCTCTGGCCGAAATGGCCAGGCCGAAAATCGTCAGCAACAATACGGCAACGGGACGCAAAAAATTAGTCTTCATTTTCGATAAAAATCAGCCGGGGAAAATTATGCGGGCAAAAATCACTTTAACTCCACCGGCGGCGCCTTCGTGCGGCTCGGCGGTTCGAGGTAGCGGAACGGATTGTTCGGATTGTCGGTGGAGTACGCAAACGCGTCGCGGTGATCGAGAAAGGCTTTCACGAGTTCAACCGGAATCGCAAAACCAAGACCTTCGCCAAAAGTGATTTTCATGTTCGTCACGCCCACGACTTCGCCGGCGAGGTTGAAGAGCGGGCCGCCGCTGTTGCCGGGATTGATCTGCGTACTGGTCTGGAGATAAAGCTGCCCTTCCATCTGCCGCGTCTTGGTGCTCAGGATGCCTTGCGTCACGGTGCGCTCGAGCCCGAGCGGGCTGCCGATGGCAAACACGCCGTCGCCCACGTTCAGCGCGTCGGAGCTGCCAAGCGTCACGGACTTGAACTTCGGCGCGTTCTTGTCCTCGATGTGCAGCAGCGCGAGGTCCTGAAATTTATTGATGGCGATGATCTTCACCTGCTTGTAAGTCTCGCGGCTCAATTGTTCGTTCTTCTGCTGATAAACCTCCACGGAAATTTCCGTCTCGCCCTCGATGACGTGGAAATTCGTCAGCAGATAACCATCCTCGTTCAGGAAAAATCCCGAACCCAGTCCGCCCGGCGTCTTCACCTGCACGACGGCCTCGCCGATTTGTTTGACGAGCGAACTCACGTCTCGGGCCGTCGCCGCCTTGGTCGTGGCCGCATAAAACTGCCCCGTGGCGGGCGCGACGACGGCACTGGCGGGTGCGCCGGTCGTCGTGGCCTTCGCAACGCCGGTGACGGCGGCGCGCGGAATCACCAGCACGGTGTAGCCCAGATCCACGACCAGCGCGTCGGATTTCTCGGCGAGAATTTTCCCCGTGACGGCGGCGGCATCCTTGAGCTGAATGGTGTCGGCGGAAAGCAGTTGCGCGCCGCCACCGAGCAGCGTCAACAACGCGAAAGTATTCTTCAACGACATGGGGCGACGATAGACCACAGCGTTGGATTTGACAAGCGGACGGGCGTTCAATCTTAATTCCATCTTAATCCAAATCGTGATCCTAATCTTAATCGTCCTCGGCCAGATAGGTTGCGATTAAGATTAGGATTACGATTAAGCACCGGTGGCCGTGCAGGAATCCTTTTCAAACCGCCGCCGTTCCGGCATAATCCGGCCACCGTGATTGACACACAGGAAAAGCTCTCCGCCTTTCTCCCCATCGTGCGCGCCGCTGAATGGCTCGCGATTGACACCGAGGCCGACAGCCTCCACGCCTACCCGGAGAAGGTCTGCCTCATCCAGATCAGCACCGCCGCCGGCCACCGCCTGGTGGATCCGCTCGCGGCGATGGACATCAACCCCTTCCTCGACGCGCTCGTCGGCCGCGAACTGATTTTTCACGCCGCCGACTACGATTTGCGCCTGCTGAAGAAGCACCACGATTTCACGCCCACGGATATTTTCGACACCATGCTCGCCGCGCGCCTGCTGGGCGAACGGCAGTTCGGCCTCGGCGCGCTGGTGGAAAAATTTCTTGGCATCAAGCTCGACAAAGGCCCGCAGAAAGCCGACTGGGCGCAGCGCCCGCTCACGCAGCGCATGGAGGATTACGCGCGGAACGACACGCGTTACCTCAAGACGCTGGAGGAAAAACTGCGCGGCGAACTCACCGCCAAGGGCCGGATTACGTGGCATCAGGAATCCTGCGCGCAGCTCATCGCGGAAAGCTCCGTTCCGCAAGTGATTGATCCCGACGACGTGTGGCGCATCAAGGGCAGCACCTTCCTCGAACGCCCCGCGCTCGCCGTCCTGCGCGAACTCTGGCACTGGCGCGAGGCCCAGGCCATCGCCGCGAGCCGTCCGCCGTTCTTCGTCCTTTCGCACGAGACGATGGTGGCCATCGCCATGGCGGTCAGCCTGCATCAGCCGTTCGAGCAGTTGATTCCCGCGCGGATGCACCCGCGCCGCCGGGAGACCCTGCTGGCCGCCATCCGTGCCGCGCAGAGCGTGCCGCCGGAACAATTCCCCGAAAAAATCCGCCATTTTTCCAAGCGGCCGACCGAGGCGGAGTTCCGCCGGTTCCGCGAGCTGGAAAAAATCCGCGACCACCACGCGCACAGCCTGCAGCTCGACCCCACGCTCATCGCGCCGAAATCCGTTTTGGGCGACCTTGCACGCGACTGGGATAAATTCGCGCCCGGCCTGATGAGCTGGCAGCGGGAATTGTTGAAGTGAATTTGGATTGGTGACGCCACCTCGGCCACCTGATCAATAAACGAGACTCACCAGGCCAATAACCGGCACCATCCAATGTGATGGGTATGCCACGTAGCCGTGGGCGATCGAGGCAAACGTCCATACTTTTTCTTGCGCGCCGCTGGACTCAGGCCGATGTCTGGACTAATCTTCCCAGCCCCCATTAATTTTATTTAACATCAAAATGACCACAAGGAATGTATATCGCATCTGGATGGCGTTTGCCCTGCTCAGTATTGTCCTTGGATCCACTGCCGTCCCAGCGGCCGTCACGCTGGCGACCCTGGGTTCGACCGCACCGACGCCGGGGTTGAACGACGTATCGCAGTTAAGCATCGCTGGCGAGGCTAATAAGCCCGACGGCTTGAATTATTATACGGACAACCAGGTTTCCTACGGCAGCGGCGAGCCTGGCCAAAGTTTCTTAACCCTGGGCGGTTCAGCGGGGTTTACGATGACGTCGCTCACCATCAGAACCGGCGGCGGCTCCACTTCCGGAACCACCACGCCGCAGAATTATGTGTTGCACATCTATTCGGTGAGCAGCGGCATTGCGACTTTGATCACAAATTACGCCGCGACCAATATTGCTTTCAACGACGGTGATTGGTTGCGGTGGAGCAATCTCAGCGTTTCGTTGGCCGCCAATTCACTTTATGCATATTCGTTTGGCAAAATGTCCACGGCCGTTTCCGGTTGGGATGGTCTGGCCAATGCGTCGGGCAATCCCTATTCCGGCGGCGAGATCGGAATGTTTCCCGTGGCGGGCGGAGCCATCAACTTTAGCTCAAGTCACAACTACGACGCGGCCTTTGACATCGGGCTGGTTTCCAGCGGGCCGCCAGCGGCGCCAGTCGTCACCAATCTGCCCGCGTCTGCAATTCAGGCCGTCGGCGCGGCGCTCAACGGGATAATCGTTTCCAATGGCGGCAACCTGCCTTACGTCACGGTTTTTTATGGAACCAACGATGGTTTCACAAACGTCCTGGCATGGTCCAACAACGTAACACTCGGCACACAAACCGGAAGTTTTTCCACGAACGTCACGGGACTCAAGCCGAACACAACGTATTACTTCGCGGCACAGGCGTCGAACGCCGTTGGCATCGCATGGGCGCAGCCGTCCCTGAGTTTTGCCACGCCCACGCCCGCTCTGCCGTCGGTCACGAACCAGCCGGCGACCGGCCTTTCCGCCACCTTCGCCACGGTCAACGGACTGGTGCTGAACACGGGCAACGAATATCCGACCGCCCGGATTTATTACGGCACGACCGACGGCGGCACCAACCCGTCCGCTTGGACAAGCCAGTTTTCTGCCGGCCCGCAAACCGGCGCCATCGCGGTTCAAGTCGGCGGTTTGACCGCCAGCACGGCTTATTATTTTACGATTTCCGTCTCCAACTCGGCGGGCGCCGCGTGGGGCGGGCCGTCGCGATCCTTCACCACCCTGGCCGGCCCGCAAAAAATCTCCGTGTTGACCTATCATTACAACAACACGCGCCAGGGCTTGAATTCCAATGAAACGCTGCTCACGCCCGCAAACGTCAACGCGGCCAGCTTCGGCAAATTGTTCAGCTACGCGGTGGATGGCTACGTTTATGCGCAGCCGCTCATCGTGACGAACCTGGCCATTCCCGGTAAAGGCGTGCGCAATGTTCTCTTCGTCTCCACCATGCACGACACCGTCTATGCGTTTGACGCGGACGCCAACGACGATGCCAACGGCGGACTGCTTTGGAAAACCAACCTGGGCATTTCCGTGAATTCACCGACGCCCGAGTATGGCAAGCGCTACCACGGCGAGGGCAACCTCGACGTCGTTCCGGAGGAAGGCATGGTGGGCACGCCGGTGATTGACCCGGCCAGCGGCACGATTTATGTGGACGCTATCACCCGCGAAGTGTTGGCCGGAGTCTCCACGAATTATTATCACCGCCTCCACGCCCTCGATATCACGACCGGCAATAAACGCTCCTACAGTCCGGTGGTGGTGGCCGGATCCGTGACCGGCACGGGCGTCAACGGCAGCGGCGGCGTGGCCGGCGCCGGCACCGGAGCGACAATCACCGACGGCGGTTCGACAGTGACATTCTCGGCCATCCAATCGTGCGCACGGCCGGCGCTGACACTGGCGGGCGGCATATTATACGCCGCCTTTTGCAGTCACGATGATACCGATCCTTATCACGGCTGGGTGTTCGGCTTCAATGTCACCAATCTTTCGCAGACGTCCATTTACTGCACCACGCCCAACGCGCGGCTTTCTCCGTTTGGTTCCAATGCGGGTGAAGGCGGCATCTGGCAGGGCGGCAACGGACTGCTGGTGGATGCGAATACCAATCTCTATTTTGAAACCGGCAACGGCTCGTTCAGCGCCAACACCAACGGCGGCGATTACGCGGACAGCTTCGTGAAACTCTCGACCATTTCCAACAAACTCGCCGTCGCGGATTACTTCACGCCCTACAATCAAGCCTCGCTGCAATCGAGCGATGCCGATCTTGGCTCAGGCGGCCCGATTCTATTACCGGATTCCGTCGGCAGTGTGGCCCATCCGCATCTGCTGGTCGGCTGCGGCAAGGAAGGAAAAATTTATCTCGTGGACCGGGACAACATGGGCCGGTTCAATTCGGGCAGCGACACCAATCTGCAGCAATTGCCCGGAGCGGTCGGCGGCACTTGGAGTTCGCCGGCCTATTTCAACAACCAGATTTATTACCACGGCAACGGCGACGTGCTGAAGGCATTCACGATCACCAATGGAGCCTTGGTTTCCACGCCGACATCGAGGTCTGCCACCAGCTTCGGCTTCCCCGGCGCGACGCCGACGGTTTCCGCCAACGGCACGAACGACGGCATTGTGTGGGACATTGATCCGACGCCTTATTTGAGCAGCGGCCCGGCGGTGTTGCATGCTTACAACGCCACGAATGTCGCCCTCGAATTATACAACTCCAGCCAGAACCTTTCGCGCGACAATCCCGGTCCGGCGGTCAAAATGGTCCCGCCGGTCATCGCCGGCGGCAAGGTGTATGTCGGCGCGCAATATGCCGTCTCCGTTTTTGGCACGGCGATTTTCCTGGCCACGCCGGTCATCAGCCCGGCTGGTGGAAATTTCACCAACGCAATCACCGTTACGCTGTCCGATGCGACGGCCGGCGTTTCAATCTATTACACATTGAACGGCACCACGCCCTCCACCGCCTCGACGCTTTACTCCGGCCCGTTTGCGTTGACGAACAGCGCGGTGGTTCAGGCCATGGCGGTGGCCAATGGCGCGGTCAACAGCGCCATCGCGAGTTCGTCGTTCGTGAATACGGCGGCCGCCGGCACCGGCACCGGCCTGCGCGCGGAATATTTTACAAACGCGTCCAGCGGCAGTCCGTTTGCGGGTTCACCGGTGTTGGTGACAACCAACGCGATCGTGAATTTCTCGTCGGCCACAAACTGGCCGGGCGCGCTCGTCGGCAGTAATCATTTTGCCGTGCGCTGGACCGGCTCCGCGCAACCGCAATTCAGTGAGACTTACAACTTCATCACCACCGCCGACGACGGCGTGCGATTGTTCATCAATGGGCAATTGTTGATCAATGACTGGGTGAACAAGACCAACGCGACGTCCCGGACCAATTCCATTTCCCTGGCCGCCCAGCAGTTCTACACCATCGAGCTGGATTATTATCAAGTGACCAACAACGCCAGCGTGGCGCTCGCCTGGAGCAGCCTTTCCACACTCTTGAATATTGTGCCGCAAACGCAGTTATATCCGTTCACCAATCCGCCGCCGACGGTCGCCATCACCGCGCCGCTGGCCGGTGCCACTTGCACCGCAGCCGCCAGCGTCACCATCAGCGCCGACGCCGATGCGCCGAACAATCCGATCAACGGCGTGAGTTTCTATGCCAACAATATTTTCCTGGGCAGCGTGAGCGCCGCGCCTTACACGCTCACGGCCACCGGATTGGCAGCCGGCAGTTACGCTTTGACCGCCGTCGCCATGGATGACAGCGGTTTGAGCAGCACTTCCGCGGTGGTCAACGTCACTGTGAACGCCGGCAGCGGCCTGACCTACGGACTTTCAAACAACGCGCCGGTCAAGGCGTTCTTGAACATGCCCACGACCTACGCCGGCGGTTCGATCCCCGCGCAATTGTCGCTCACCGGTGTTTTCAGCAACACGCCCGCAATGATTCCGACCAACGGTCTTGTCGCCTACAGCGTCAACACGCCGCTTTGGTCCGATGGCGCGCTCAAAACGCGTTACCTAGCCATCCCGAACAATGGCGGCACGTTGACGCCCGACCAGCAAATCGGGTTCGATGCAAATAATCCGTGGACGTTTCCCGCCGGCAGCGTGTTTGTGAAGACCTTTGAGTTGAATACCGACACCACGAATTCCAACGTCAAGCGCCGGCTCGAAACCCGACTCCTCGTTCGTGACATCAACGGCGGTGTTTACGGTGTCACCTACAAATGGCGCGCCGACAACAGCGATGCCGACCTGCTGCCGGGCAGCCTGACCGAGGCCATCACGATTACGAACACCGGCGGCACAAGCATCCAGTCATGGTATTATCCAAGCCCCGCCGACTGCCAGACCTGCCACACTCCCGTCAGCGGCTACGTTCTCGGCGTGAAGACACGGCAGTTGAACCTTAACCAAACCTATGCCGCCACCGGCGTCACCGACAATCAATTGCGCGCGTTGAACCGCCTCGGCTTCTTCAATCCGGCGTTTGATGAATCGGCGATTGCCAGCTTCCAGCAGCTTGCGGCGCTCACCAATCTCGCCGCCTCGTTTGAGCAGCGCGCGCGTTCGTATCTCGACGCAAACTGCTCGCAATGCCACCAGCCGGGCGGCACCGGCATCACGTTCGACGCACGCTACACCACGCCGCTGGCCAGCCAGAATCTCGTTTATGGCGGGTTGGATGAAAACGGTTTCGCCATGATCGTGCCGAAGGATGTCTGGCGCTCCGAAATTCCGCCGCGCATGAATACCAACACTCCCGCTGTCCGCATGCCGCCGCTCGCCCGCAATGTCATTGATACCAACGCCGTCCAAGTGATGCTCAATTGGATCAACAGTCTGGACGGCACGCCCGCCGAAGCGCCGCCCAACATCGCTCCCTATGGTGGCAATTACTTCAATTCCGTTGCCGTCGTCCTGGCGGCCCCGGACACCAACGCCACGATCTATTACACGCTCGACGGCACCGCGCCGACGACGAACTCGCTGCGGTATGCCGGTCCCTTCAATGTGATCGGCAATGCCACCCTCGCCGCCAGCGCGTTCCGGACCAACTACAATAACAGCGTGGCCGCAACCGCGTTGTTCTTTATCACGCCGGTGCAATTCACCGCCGCGAACTTTGCCACGAACCGCCAGTTCCAATTGGGCTTCCTAGGCGTCACCGGAAGCAATTACGTGCTGCAAGCCAGCACAAACTTGGCGAATTGGACGGCGATCAGCACAAACACCGCGACGACGAACGCCTTCTATCTGTTCGATCCGAAAGCGACCAATTTCCCCCAGCGTTTTTATCGTGTGTTACAGCAATAAGCATCGCCGGAAGATTGTCCGGGCCTTTACGTTGATCGAGCTGTTGGTGGTCATCGCCATCATCGCGATTCTGGCCGCCATGTTGCTGCCGGCGCTCTCGGCGGCCAAGCAGAAAGGCCAGCGCGCCGTCTGCCTCTCCAACCTCAAGCAAATCGGTCTCGCCTCCGTGATGTATCTCGGCGACAACAACGACCATTTCCCCGACGCGCGGAATTTGAAAAACACCCTCGGCTACAAACCCTGGACCACCTGGCCCGCGTCCGATCCGCGCGGCGGCTGGGCGGCCATCGTCTGGAAAGATTACGGCGCCAGCGACGGCGTGTGGTCTTGCCCCGCCGCCAACAACTCATCACTTGGCAACACCAATGTTTTCCAAGCCAACCAGCTTGGCACCACCAACGCCAGCGCTGCCACGCCAATCGTGCGTTACTGGCTTTGGCGTTTTGACCGCGTGGATCCGCTGGACGCAGCCACCATGCAGACGGATTTTTGGTTGAAGTCGGAACAATCGGCCGTCGCCGATTTGATCGCGCACAATACTCCCGTGGTGGATGCCACCATCGGCCCGGTCAACGGCCCGGTGGATGTGGAGCTGGCCGTGGACCCCTATTTTCCGAACACGGTTGCCGCCGTGGACGCGAATCTCAAAGGCCGCACCATCCACGCCGGCGGACGCTGCCGCGTTTTCCTCGACGGCCACACGCAGTTCATCAAGGATGCGCGCACGCCGCTGCCTTAAGACCGGAACCATGCAGAAGACTCTTAAATTTTGTCTCGCGATCCTGTTTGTGGCCTTGGAATTCCCGGCTCGCGCGAACGACTTTTCCGCCACCAATTCTCCCGCCGCGAGGTCCCAAAGCACCGAACAAGTCCGCGCCGAATGTCTGGACGGCCGCCGGATGATCTGCGGAATAATCCTGCGCGTGTTGCCGGACGGACTCGTCGTCGAGAGCGGCTACTCCGATTTGCTACGGCCGCCGCTGACCGATTCATGGCTCGTGTCCGGCACGGTCACCGCCAAGCTCACGCCAAACCTCGTCGAGAGTCGGGAACCCGGATCGGTTTGTGTTGGCACCGTTTTTCTGACCGACCTGCCAAAAATGCGCGGCAAAAAGCCGAAGCCGTTCGATTATGTCATTTTGCTGGCGTATCCGGCCGGTGAAACGACTTACACCTCCGTCGGCACGCTGCAAAAGAGCGCCCGCCGTTTTACCGGCACGCTCGCGACCGCAGTCAGGTTCAAGATTGCCCAAACCCGCTGGACGGCCGTGCCATTGCGAATGCCGCCCGAGGCGACCGGCTCAATCCCGAAGCTGCTTTCACAAACTGGCGCGTTTCTTGATGTCGCCCATCTCACACCGTCACGGTTTCTGGTGCCCTACGATTTGAATGTTTCCTTCTGGTCCGACGGCGCGGAAAAGATGCGCTGGGCGTGCGTGCCGCCGGGCGAAGTGGTTCATTTTTCGCCCACCGGCGAATGGATTTTTCCGCCCGGCACCATCTTCGTGAAGCATTTTGAAATCGCCACCAACGAAACCAATCCCTCCGCCAGACGCCGCCTCGAAACCCGGCTGCTCGTGTGCGACGACTTGGGCGGTGTCTATGGCGTCACTTACAAATGGCGCGCCGACCACAGCGATGCCGACCTGCTGGAAACCAACCTAACCGAAGAGATCGGCATCAAAACCGCAACCGGCGCGAGAATGCAGCCGTGGTATTTTCCGAGCCGCGCCGATTGCCAGACCTGCCATACGCCGAATGCCGGGTTCGTCCTAGGCGTGAAGACCCGGCAGTTGAATCGCGATTTCCAATACCCGGATGGCCACGTCGAAAATGAGATCGTCGCCTGGGACAAGTTGGGCCTGCTGGATACGGAAGTTTCCCGCGCCGACGTCAAACAATTTCCGAGCCTCGCGCGCTCCGACGACCCGTCACGCAGTCTGGTGGACCGCGCGCGCTCGTATTTGGACGCGAACTGCGCGAATTGTCACCGGCCAGAAGGCACCGTGGCCGGTTTCGACGCGCGCTACGACACGCCGCTTGCCGAGCAAAACATTCTCGGTGGCCACGTGCTCATTGATCAGCGCATTGACGGCGCGCGCGTTGTTGCGCCCAACGACGTCTGGCGCTCGATTCTGCTGATGCGCGTGAACACGTCCGACGGTTACAAGATGCCGCCGCTGGCGCGCAACACGATTGACGCGGCCGGCGTGGAATTGTTGCGCGATTGGATTGAAAGTCTGCCCGGGCAGCACGTGTTGCCGCCGCCGGAGATTTCGCCGCCCGGAGGAGATTTCTCCAAACCGGTCGCCGTCCGCCTGAAAAACGAACCCGGCGCCAAGATTTATTACACGCTGGATGGAACCGTCCCGACCACGGATGATGCTCTTTACCAGCAACCTTTCACCGTGAAAAATCCGACGATTGTCCGCGCGAAGGCATTCAAGGAAGGCTCCACCAGGAGCATCACGGCGAAGGAGTTCTTCCTGTTCAACCATCATTAACAGGTCTCACTTCGCCCCCGGCACAGCCACGACTCCCCATGGACTTCCGGGCGATTTCACGCGCGCGACTTCCTTTTCCGTGGCCAGGTCCACAACCGATACGTCATCCGACGGGCCGTTGGCGGTGAACAGAAATTTTCCGTCCGGCGAAAACGTCATCCCCCAAGGGCGCTTGCCCACCGGAATCACGTTCAGCAACTCATACGTGTTGGCATCCAGCACCACGACGGTGCCGGCGCGGCCGGTGGTGGCATAGATTTTTTTGCCATTCGGCGAGACCTTCACCGTCATCGGCCGCGAGCCTTTGGGCAGCGTGATGATCTTCACCACGCTCTGGCTGGCCGTGTCCACGACGTTCAATTCGCCCACGGATTCCGACGGAATGAACGCGTGCGAACCGTCCGGCAAAAAGGCCACGCTGCGCGGACGCGGATGCACCGAAATGTGCGCAAAGACTTTGTAGGATTTCGCGTCAATCGCATAAACGTCACCGGCGGTTTCGCAGGTGACGTAGAAGAATTTCTCGTCCGGACTCAGCCCGACGCCCTCAGGTTCGCGGCTGACGGGGATGAACGTGATGGCCTGGCCATTAGTGGCGTTCAGGACGGTCGCCGCGCCGACGTCTTCATTGGCGATGTAAATGCGCGAGCCATCGGCGTTCAGGGTGAAATTCTCCGGATCGGATCCGGCGGCAATCTTGCGGAGCAATTTTTTCTGGGCCACGTCCACCAGGCCAATGCCGTCGGCGCTTTTGTCGGCCTCGGCCTTCTCCTCATCGGTGGCGGAATTTTTTTGGAGGAGGGGATTGCCATGCGCATCCAGTTGCGGCGGCGGTTCAATCGGGGTGCCGCTCAAGGCCACGTAAACAGTCTGTCCATCCGGACTGACCCGGATGCCGCGCGGTCGTTTGCCCACCGGGATGTTGGTCACGACCCGATAATCCGTGCCGCTGATGACCGTGAGATCGCCGGATTTTTCGTTGGAAACAAAAATCTGATAATCCCCCGCCATTGCCCCGCCGGCAACAAGGAGCGACCAGCAAAACACGCACAGCGGTAAAAAGGCCTTCATAAGCTCCATTCTAGCGGACGGCGACAGAAAATGCGATTCCAGTTAGCGCTGGTTCGCACGTTTGGGTTGCATGGCTTTCCGATTCATTTGCACACACGCCCGTTCAAATACTTTTGTAGAAATTTCTGAAAGGGTTGAAAAATGTTGGGGCCGATTTACCCAGGGTAGCTCGTGGCTCGCAACCCTGGGCGGGAGGACGGAATCCCGTTGGGATTCTTTCGTGGTTCGCGGTTCAACCGTTTCCGTTCACCTGACCTTCTCAAACGCAAAGCCCTTGAGGTATTCCGTCTCCGGAATCATCGGGATGATCGGATGGTCGGGCGATTGCGCGTAGGTGGCCACGCGGCGCAGGATGTGCCGCGTGTCATACGCCGCCGAAAGCAGCGAGTCTTGGAAGAGTTCCGGGCTGACGTGGTGCGAGCAGCAGAACGTCGCCACCGTGCCGCCCGGTTTGAGCAGCTTGAGCGCGCGCAGATGAATCTCCTTGTAGCCGCGCAGCGCGTCCGGCACCGAGGCGCGGTTGCGCGTGAACGACGGCGGATCGAGGATGATGA